>CAJJNI010000026.1 GCA_905193085.1 uncultured Lachnospiraceae bacterium
GGGATGCTTTTGGAAAATTGTATACGATGTCAGATACGATAAAAAAGATTTTGATGAAAAATTATGTTAAACCTAATACAGATATATCAATACAAATTAAAAACCGGCTTCATGAGTTGATGGAAAATGATATATTATCAACAGCCAGACTTGTTAAAGATTTGAAAATATTACTGAAAAAATAATGGAGGGTTAAGAGTGAAATTAAAAAATTACATACAAGAATTAATGCAGAAATATTCTGAGCATATAATATGTGAGGGGGAAACTTTAACATCATATGGCAGTGTATGGGAAGAAGCAAAAAAGCTGGCGGCTGTCATGGAGAGTGGAAAGATGTATGGTGCAGCATGTAAAAGCAGTATTAATCAGATGACGGTAATTCTTGCCTGTATTTACAGTGAGAGTTGTTTTGTTGCGCTTACGGAGAAATATGGAAATGATTTTTATAATGGAATTGTAAACAAACTTAATCTCAAAAACATAGTTTCTGATGATGGTGAAAAATTACAGATACATTACATACAAAATGATGTGGCAAATAACATGAATAATGTTGAAAAAGATAATACCACAAATCATAAATCTGTCAGTTTAGATGAAATTTCAGAAAAAAATATAAGATTTATTTTAAGTACATCTGGAAGCAGTGGAACTCCTAAATGTGTTGAGGTATCAGAACGTGCAATAATGTCAAATCTTGCAGATATACCAAAAGTATATGTTTTCGAGCAGGGTGACAGAGTTTTAATATTTAATGAACTGTTTCATTGTGGAGCAATTTTTGGAATATGTACCTCTTTGATGTATGGTGCAGATATATATTTTTATAGTGGAGAATTTTGTCCGCAGTCAATAGTTTCTTTGATAAACAGCAAAAAAATAACGGTTACATCAGGAACACCAACATCTTTTTATTATATTGCAGATATATTAAAAAGAAAGAATAGTTTGCCATCATCTTTGAGACTCGTATTTCTGGCAGGAGAATCAATGACAGAAAATGTTAAAAACAGAATCCTTAATACACTTTGCAATACACAGTTCATATATTTTTATGGAATGACGGAAACCTGTTCGGGTGCGACATTTGTATATGTTGAAAATGATATGAAGTGTAATTGCGTAGGACATGCATATCCGTCACTTGAACTGCAGATAGTTGATGAGCATGATAATTTATGTGCTAATGGTGTATGTGGTGAACTAAAGATTTCCGGGGACAGTTTGTTTTCCGGTTATTATAATGATGAGAAGCAGACAGAAGCTGTTTTTAGAAATGGCTGGCTGTACACGGGAGATATGGCATATATGGATAATGAAAACAGGATGTATATTGTATCAAGAAAAGATAATATGATAATAAGGGCAGGAGTGAATATTTATCCGGAAAAGATAGAGCAGATGCTGGAAAATGATAATAACATTGTCCGGGCAAATGTATATCTTGACCGGAAAGAAAATTCACAGCCGGGACTGGTTTTCCAGATAGTAACCCGGCATGAAGAGAAAACAGAAAGCATAAGAAAGCGAATAATAGAAATGGGGCTTGAGAAAATAGGTGCAGGCTGCATGCCGGACCGTATAGAGATTGTAGATAAGATAAATACGGGAGTAAGCGGTAAGAAAGTAAACATGAATAAATAGAAATTAAAATTAATTATTTATAAATATATTCACATTATTATTAGTTGGAGGTATTATTTAAATATGCAAATATAATAAAACATGAAAGAAATGGAAATTATGAAGAAAATAAAAAGATTAACCGATTTAGAATTAAAAATAATGGGAATTTTGTGGGACCATGAAGAGAGCATGACGAGTCATGAAATAGCAGAATGTATGGAAGGCGAGAAAGTCAGTCCTTCTTCAGTTATGCAGGCAATAAAGCGAATGGTTGAGAAGGAGGCTGTAGTGGTGAGTGACCATGTGCCTGTATCCAGAGTATACGCAAGAGCATTTGTGCCAAGCTATAGTCGTGAAGAGTTTATGGCGGCAGAATTTAACAGGTTGAAAAATGTTATATCAGCTTCTAAAAAAATTGATGTGTCAGGCATAGCAGCATGCTTGATAGAGAATACAGAAGACGAAGATTTAGAGCTTAAAGATATGGAAGAACTCAGTCAGTTAATAGAAGAGAAGAAAAAGAAATTACATAAATAAAATGATGTCAGGTTCAAATATCATAGTGAGCAAAATTACTGTTGACTCCAAAACACTATAAAATATATTAAAGCAAAACAGGTGAAACAGTGGTAAATACAGTTTCATCTGTTTTATGTTAAAGAAAAGTGTTGTTTTTAAATATTAAATAAATTTTAAAAGTATATTTGAGTTATATGTTGTTTGTAACATTAACAGTGCTGTTTATGACATGCAATGAAAAAATATGTAGAACAGTGTATAATAGTAGTTAAAAAATACAACATATTATATTTACAAAAAGAAAAGGGGTAGTTAATTATGAAATTAACAAAAAAAATTATTACTTTTACAATGGCAGCAGTTATGGGACTTTGCAGTAGTTCTATAGGGGTATTTGCACAGGACACAGTGAGCACAAATGAAAGAAAACCATTAATTGTTGTTTGGGTAATTGAAAATGGTGAGGTAAGCGAAGGAGAATTAAATGGTTTTAAAGCAGCTAATCCAGGAGTTCCTGTTATTGTCACAGATAATGCAGACACACTTAAATCCGGAGAAGTATTAAAGAAATTGAAAAAAGGCGACATGAATGCAGATGGTAAAATTGATTTACAAGATGTAAGAGTCGCATTACAGGGAGTTCTTGGAATAGAAAAACTTTCAGATGAGCAGAATGAACAACTTGACATATATTCACAGTCAGATGCAGGTATGCCTGAAGTGCAGGAAATCTTAAAAGCAGCACTTGGAATGGGCTTTTATGATGGAGCCTTATGGTATTTATAAAAAATAAATCATTGACATTTCCACTATTTTCCACAATAATATATATGTTAAATATTATTAAATATTTTTAATAATTTAGTCATGATTATATGACTGCAAAGAAAGGAAAGTGGAGAATGAACTTTGAGAAAAAACGATTTTTGAGATGGCTGCTTTGTGTAGTGATGGTATTTTCACTTTTACCACAGACAGACATTTCAGCAACAACAGGTGATGTTAACTTGAGTAAAGTAACATCTGATATGGGGAATTTGGATACAGACGGTTATCATTGGGACAATGCGGCCAGAACGCTTACATTGAATAATGCAATAGTTGATGGCACGATAACACTTCCGGACCGTGAAAGTGTTAAAGTTGTTACAAATGGTGACAGTACAGTACAGAACATATCATTTGCTGATGAATATGCAGCAAATGTAGAGTTTTCTGGAAATGGCAAATTAACAGTGCAATACGGTATGAATAGTGGACAGGCTACAAATATCAGCGTTGCCAAAGGGGCAGAAGTTGAAGTTTCAGGCATGGGCATTAATATCGGTACATCAGGCGGTGTTGATTCAACCGTAACAGTAAATGGAAAATTAACTGCAGGCGGCAGCTTTTCAAGTGCTGTAAGTGCAGGAAAGGTAACTATAGGAAGCACAGGATATTTGAGTGTTTCAGGGTATAGAGGTGTCAAGGTAAATGGAGTCAGAAATTCTCTTGGCAGCCTTGATATTACAAATGCTTTTTCTATTGAAAATGGCGGACGCTTCAGTTACGATTGCGTAGATTACGGAGTGATGGTGTTTGTCGGTTATTATTTTGATGGAAGTGGAAATATAGTTTCACTGACTGACGAACAGGCAGCAAAAATGCTTGTTATACCTGACAGATATATACCTGATGAATATGCAACGAAAATAGTAGCAGCAGATAATGGCGGCATGTTGCAGCAGGCAGTTACTATTGCATTGAAAGATGCCAGTGATATAAAATTAGAAGCAGAACAGGTTCAGGGTGCAGGCGGACAGCTTGACCTTTATTACAGAGAGCCTTTATATGAATTGACAGTAGTAAATGGAACGGGCAGCGGTAATTATAAGGAAAATACAGAAGTTACAATTACAGCAAATGAAGCGCCGTCAGGACAGCAGTTCAAGAGCTGGTCAGGTTTAGATGGTTTGGCACTTGTAGAGGGAACTGTGACATCTGAAAGCGTAACATTTACAATGCCGGCAAATGCAGTCAGTGCAAGTGCGGTATATGAAGATATTCCGCATGTTCATAATTTTTCAAATGAATGGACAACTGATGAGAACAGTCACTGGCATGTGTGTGATGCATCAGGCTGCGACGGGACTGTTTCAGGTAAAGCAGTGCATACTGAAAGCGACTGGATAATTGATAAAGAAGCTGACACAGAGAATGAGGGAACAAAGCATAAAGAATGTACAGTATGTAAATATGTTATGGAAACTGTAACAATTCCTAAGGTAGTACAGTCACCAAATCCAAGCGACACACCGGCACCGAGCAATGAGCCGAATCCGAGTGATACACCATCACCAAGCGACACACCGGCACCGAGCAATGAGCCGAATCCGAGTGATACACCATCACCAAGCGACACACCGGCACCGAGCAATGAACCAAATCCAAGCGATACACCGGCACCAAGTGATGAGCCACAGGTAAGTGGAACACCGACACCGAGTACAGAACCGCAGGAAAGTGACACACCGGCACCGAGCTCAGAATCACAGGTGAGTGCTGCGCCAGAATCAAGTGATATACCACAGTCCAGTGAAACACCAACTGCGGCAGCACTTGATGATACAACTACACCGGAAGTTACAGCAACACCACAGGTAACAGTTTTACCGGAGACACCAACTGCACCGGCAGCTTCGGCAAATGACAATCAGTCAGCGCAAAGTGATACAGCGACTGCACCAAAGACTGGTGATAATTCACCGATTGCTGGAATGATAGTATTATTTGCAGTAAGTGGAGTTTGTTTAATTGGCGGTTTTTCAGGTTTAAAGAAAAAAGCGTAAAACAAAAGGTTTTTACAAATCATACGAATTTTAGATGAATTTATATATTGAATAAAATAAATAAGTAAGTATGAGAAATTTAAAATACTAAATATTTATATTTAACATGACAGATGAAATTGCAGTAATGTAGTTTCATCTGTCTTTTTTCCTGTAGTCGACAAGTTTCAAAAAATATTCTAAAAATGTGACAAAAAAATTTGGGTTGACAAAAAAATGTAACTCTGCTATTATACATTTGTAACAAATGAAACAATTTTGTAACAATTGTAATAAAAATGAAGCAAACGGTATACAATATAAGCAGGTAGAATATAAGGAAATTATTTACATGCAGAATTTATATCAGTACCGGAAAGGATGTTAATAATTATGAAACTTAAAACTAAGCATTTAGTTCTTGTGACTATTGCAATTTGTTTTGCGATTACAATGGTCGTTGGAAGTAACTTCACAGTTTTTGATGCAGATACTGCAAAAGCTGTAAAGAATACAAAAGACACAACTAAAGAAACAATGCTTACAAAGGAAGTTGTAGCAGGAAGTGCAACATTTATGAGAAATACTTCTGTTACAGATGAAGATGACAGTAAGAAAATGGTAGCAGATGTAGCTGTTGCAGCAGGAAGTGCTACAGTAGAGACTGCGACTATAGAGGACAAAGAAGTGCCGGTTGTAGCGGCTGATGATTCAACAGGAGCAGCTACAGAAGTTACAGAGGAGGCTGTTGAAACAGCAGCACAGCCTGAGGAAGATGAATGGTCAGGCAAAGTTATGGCAAAGGTACAGGAATCTGCTAATATAAGAGCCAATGCAAATGAAGACGGAGAGCTTGTTGGTCATTTACCACAGGGAGCCGCCGCCGATATCATTGAAAAAGGCGATGAATGGACACAGATTTCATCAGGAACAGTTGTCGGATATGTTAAAAATGATTATCTTGCATTTAATGATGAGGCAAAGCAGATTGCCGATTCATTAGGTAAGGTTGCTACAGTTACTACAGAAACTCTCCGTGTGAGAAAAGAAGCCAGCAGTGATTCAGAAGTTGTAACACTTGCTTCTGTAGGAGATTCATTAAAAGTTGTCAGTGAAGATGCAAGCTGGGTTGCAGTTACCGCAGATGATGTTACAGGTTATGTTGCATCAGAATTTGTATCTGTTTCATATAATCTTGGCTCTGCTACATCAATAGAAGAAGAGAAAGCGGCAGAAGAAGCTAAGAAGGCAGCCGAGGAAAAGGCAGCAAAGAAAGCCGCAGAAAAAGAAGCAAAAGCCGAATCAAAGAGTAAACAGGTTGAGACAACACAGAGAGAAGCAGTAGAAGTAAGCACAGATGATGCAACACTTCTTGGTGCGTTAATTCAGGTTGAAGCCGGTGGACAAAGTTATGAATGTCAGCTTGCAGTTGCGAGTGTAATAATAAACCGTGTGAACAGTTCAAGATTCCCTGACAGCATTTCAGGTGTTATTTATCAGAGCGGACAGTTCCCGGGTGCACATAATGGAAAAGTTGCAAGAGTTCTTTCAAATGGTGTTAAAAGCTCATGTATGAATGCAGCAAATGAAGCATTATCAGGAGCAAATAATATAGGCAGTTATCTGTTCTTTAACACAAGCAGTGCTGTGTCAAAGAGCCGTTTAAATGATTATACAGTCATTGACGGAGAATGTTTCTACTAGAATTACGAAAGATAAAACAGCATTTGGAAACTTAAATTATATGAAGATTTATAACAACATTTGGAAACTTAAATTATACGAACATTTATAATAACATTTAATAAATATTTGCCGGATTTGTCAGTTGGTTTTAAGACAAAGCCGGCTTATTTTAATTGTTGCTTTTTTGTCGTGATTGAGGTATATTGTTAAGTAATAACATGAACAGTTTTGTAAGCCGTTTTAAGGAGGATTAACATGAAGCACAGATTTGAAAAAATAAAGAAAAGTCTCGTCGTTTTGCTGACAGGAATAATTGCCTTCAGTGGTGTGCAGATGTATGGAAGTGCTTATACGGGCGCAGATGAGCGCGTGAAAGTGTCAAATCCTGTTTATGATGCAGAAAGCGATACTACACAGTGGGATTATGTATATTTTGGAAATTATCCTCAGTCTGTCATTACCGGTTCAGCACTTACATCAGATATAACAGATGCTGAATATGATGAGAATGGTGATGCGGTTGTTGGCAGCATGAAGATAAGACGAATGAAGAAAACAGATGCCAATTATTCTTCTAAAGAACTTGCAGAAGGATTTTATGACTGGAACAGCCTTAATGGCGGATATGTATATTTTAAATATGAGCCGATGAAATGGCGTGTATTACAGAATGAAGGAGATACGCTTCTTCTGTTGTCTGATATGGTACTCGACTGTCAGTATTATGTGCGTTCAGACAGAAAAGTCAAATGGGCAGACTGCTCAATAAGAAGCTGGCTTAACGGTTACAGTCCGTATAATAATATTGGCTGGGCATTTAATGCAACAGGTTTCAGTGAAGAAGAGGAAAATGCAATAGTCACATCAGATTTGACAAATCCTGCGAATCCTTTTCATGGAACAAACGGTGGTTCAGACACACAGGACAAAATATTTTTAATGTCAGTGCCTGAAATGACTAATGAAGCATATGGTTTTCCGTCAAATTACATGACATACAGTAAAACAAGACAGCTAAAGGCAACAGATTATGCTAAGGCAATGGGTGTCTGGATGGGAAGTCGTAATGGAATATATGATGATAATGCTATATGGATGCTTCGTACACCGGGAAGTTATTCGCAGACGATTTCACTTGTTTACTGGTTTGGACATGTTTATCAGGATGGCTACTATGCCGACAGGGCTTATTATGGAGTTGCTCCGGCATTAAGGGTTGATGCTTCATCAGATGCATGGACATATGCAGGAAGCGGAAGCAGTTCATCTGATAATGATAGTCTTACGGTAAATAGTGGCAGCTTAGTTACGAAAATATCAGAAGATACAGAATTTTCACTGACAGATGCGAAAACTGCGCTTGAAATTGCATTGGGAATTAAGGAGTTTGCACAGGCACATAAAGCATATGATTTAGATTCAGATGGAAATGTAAGCCTTTTAGAAGTTAAAGAGATATTGTGCTATGCACTGGGAATAAATAAATATCCGGAAAACAGTCAGAAGCCTGGGACTACTGCAACTCCGGGTGTAACAGAAGTACCGGATAATACGGGCAAACCGGGTGTAACAGAAGTACCGGATAATACGGGCAAACCGGGTACAACAAATGTGCCGGATGCTACAGACTCTCCGTTAAATCCTACAGAGAGTCCTGATTCAAATATGACTGCACAGCCGCAGCCTACACCGGTAACAAAGCCTACGCAGACACCGCTTCCGGCTGAGAGTTCAACGCCGGGACCGCTTGTTCAGGTCGATTATGAGCCATCAGGAAAGATATGGATAGCAGGTGATTCTATTGCCGATTATCATGCTAAGAACGGATATATACAGCCATTATATGGCTGGGGTGAAATTCTTGGAAATTATCTTAAAGATAATAAGACGATAAGATTTTCAAATCAGCTTATATCCGATAAGAATTATTTTGAAAAGATAGACGGTGCATCTGATAAGTATTCAACACTGCTTATAAATACAGCACTGTCAAGCCGAAGCTCAAAGAGTTTTACAAATGAGAATAACTATTCAAATATAACAACTCTTATGGACAAAGGAGACTATCTTCTTATATCATTTGGACATAATGATGAGAGAGCAGATGTTTCGTTATACACCGACCCATTTGGAAGTTCATCAGATGTGCATTCGTTTAAATGGTATTTAAAGACTTATTATATAGACCCGGCAATTCGCGCGGGAGTACAGCCTGTACTTATTTCACCGGTTCCGAGAAGATATTTTTATAATGGGGAATTTATAAATCCTCAGCTGCATACACCTTATGGTAAGGCGATGAAAGAACTTGCAGATGAATATGCACAGATGGGCATTAAAGTGTATTTTATAGATTTACACACTTACATGCTTGATAAATATGAAAAGCTTGGAGAAGAGGGTACTATAGCACTTCATGGTAAATATGGTAATACTATGGATAATACTCATTTAAGTCAGGAAGGCGCAACGATAGTAAGTGAATATATTATTTCACAGATGAAAGCTCAGAACATGAGCATATCCGGTTTGCTTGCAGACTGATAATCATCTTATAAAAGGAGGATACTTATGGATATTTTCGTACCGGTTTTTTGGCTTGCGGCTCTTGTTGTTTTTCTGGTGTTTGAGATAATAACATTAGGGCTTACAAGTATATGGTTTGCCGGCGGTGCTCTTGCAGCTTTTGTTGCAGCAGAGTTTGGCGCAAATCCCATTATACAGAGTCTGGCATTTTTAATTGTATCATTGCTTCTTCTTTTTACGGTAAGACCGTTTGCTTCTAAATATTTTAACAGGAGCAGACAGAAGACAAATCTTGATGCAATTGTGGGGAGAAGTGCTATTGTAACTAAAGAAATAAATAACCTTGAGGGTCTTGGAGAAATAAATCTTTCAGGGCAGATATGGACTGCAAGGTCAGCTGATGATACAGTAATTGCAGCAGAAAAAAAGGTTGAAATTGTTAATATCGAGGGTGTAAAAGCCATCGTCAGAGAAGTGTAATAATAATGATGCCTTACGGATTGTTCTGTGCTTTGCACAGCGTGTTTTTGGCGTGTGAGTATGGCATCATATAATATTTAAGGAGGAGTTTTAAATTATGGAAGGATTAGTAGGAGTTGTAATAATTGTTGCGATTGTATTATTTGTTTTATCATCATGTATTAAGATTGTGCCGCAGGCACAGGCATTTGTTGTCGAGAGACTTGGTGGTTATCAGGGAACATGGGGTGTCGGACTTCATTTTAAGACACCATTTATTGACCGTGTTGCCAGAAAAGTTACACTCAAAGAGCTTGTTGTTGATTTCAAACCACAGCCTGTTATCACAAAAGATAATGTAACAATGCAGATTGATACAGTTGTATTTTATCAGATTACAGACCCGAAACTTTACACTTATGGTGTAGATAACCCTATTATGGCTATTGAAAATCTTACAGCTACAACACTTCGTAACATTATTGGTGAGCTTGAATTAGACCAGACACTTACATCACGTGAAGTAATTAATGCAAAAATGCGTTCTTCACTTGATGTTGCTACAGACCCATGGGGAATCAAAGTTAATCGTGTTGAGTTAAAAAATATTATTCCACCTCGTGAAATTCAGGACGCAATGGAGAAACAGATGAAAGCAGAGCGTGAACGCCGTGAGTCAATTCTCCGTGCAGAAGGTGAGAAGAAATCAACAATTCTTGTTGCAGAAGGTAAGAAGGAATCAGCAATTCTTGATGCAGAGGCAGAGAAGCAGTCAGCAATTCTTCGTGCAGAAGCTAAGAAAGAAGCAATGCTTCGTGAGGCAGAAGGTAAAGCAGAAGCAATACTTAAAGTTCAGAAAGCTACAGCAGAAGGTCTTGTTTTCTTAAAAGAAGCTGATATTGATGAAAATGTATTAAAACTTAAGAGCTATGAAGCATTTATGCAGGCAGCAGATGGAAAAGCAAATAAACTTATTATTCCTACAGAAATTACAGGAATTACAAATGTTGCAAAGATAATTAAAGAAACAGTTGAGACACAGCAGTAATTATTTTAATAAACAGTTGCCTTCCCAATAAAATTATTTTATAACTGAGCAGGTAATTAATGAACTGTACGGTAAAGGAGAAAACTATGAATTTAAAAGGAAGAAATTTTCTTACATTAAAAGATTTTACACCTGAAGAAATTATTTATCTGATTGATTTGGCAGAAGATTATAAGAAAAAGAAGAAAAAAGGTATTGCAGTTGATACATTTAAAGGAAAAAATGTTGCATTGATATTTGAAAAAACAAGTACAAGAACACGCTGTTCATTTGAGGTTGCAGCTCATGATTTGGGAATGGGAACAACTTATCTTGACCCATCAGGTTCACAGATTGGTAAAAAAGAAAGCATAGCTGATACTGCAAGAGTTCTTGGAAGAATGTATGATGGTATCGAATATCGTGGTTTCGGACAGGAAATTGTTGAGGAGCTTGCAAAATATGCCGGAGTTCCTGTATGGAATGGTCTTACAAACGAATATCACCCTACACAGATGCTTGCTGATATGCTCACAATCAGAGAACATTTTGGCGATTTGAAGGGAAGAAAACTTGTATACATGGGTGATGCCCGTTATAACATGGGAAATTCACTTATGGTTGTGTGTGCCAAATTAGGACTTCATTTTACAGCATGCACTACAAAAGAATATTTCCCGAACGAAGAGCTTGTTAAACAGTGTGAGGAATATGCAAAAGCTTCTGGCGGAAGTATTACTCTTACAGAAGATGCAATAGGCGGAACAAAAGATGCAGATGTTATTTATACAGATGTATGGGTATCTATGGGCGAGCCTGATGAAGTATGGGAAGAGAGAATAAAAGCACTCTCTCCATATAAGGTTACTTCTGATATAATGAAAAATGCCGGAGAAAAAGCTATTTTCCTTCATTGTCTTCCTGCATTCCATGATTTAAAGACAAAAATTGGAAAGCAGATATATGAGAAGTTTGGTGTAACTGATATGGAAGTAACGGACGAAGTGTTTGAATCAGAGCAGTCTTTAGTATTTGATGAGGCTGAGAACCGTATGCATACAATCAAAGCAGTTATGGCAGCAACATTAGGATTATAAAAATGACAGAAAAAGATTTAGAGCCGGCGCTTTTAAGGCAGAAATTCGGAGAAAATGATTTTCTTAATGAATTTCGTGTCTTTGAAGAGCTTGATTCAACCAATGAATATTTAAAAAGAGAAATAGAAAATCTGACCGGGAATACTCTGATTATTGCATTAGCCCAGAATGCCGGAAAAGGAAGTAAAGGACGAAATTGGGACTCTCCTGCCGGAAGCGGAATCTGGATGAGTATTCTGATTCGTCCGGATATTCCGGCGGTAAAGGCGCCAATGCTGACACTTGTTATTGCATTAAGTATTGCAAAAGCAATGAGAGTTCTTTATAATATTCCGGTACAGATAAAATGGCCAAATGACATCGTCTGCAATGGAAAGAAGCTGTGTGGAATTTTGACGGAAATGAAGAAACTGTCCGATGGTTCATATGGTGTTGTAATTGGTATGGGAATAAATGTAAATACTGAAAGTTTTCCGCAGGAGCTTTTGAATAAAGCTACATCAGTTTATATCGAGACTGGGGAAAAATCATGCAGGGCAGATTTAGTTGCGGCTGTAATAGATAATTTTTCAAACGATTACAAATCATTTTTGCAAACACAGGATTTGTCACTGTTATTAAGAGAATACAGTCATTTGTCTGCAACTGTGGGCAAGCCTGTAAGAGTTATGGATTTAAAAGGTGAATATACCGCAACTGCAATTAGTGTAGGCAGTGATGGCTGTCTGCTTGTGCAGTGTGAAGATGGCCAGACTAAGAAAATTCTGGGAGATGAAGTTTCAGTGCGTGGAATTTACGGATATATATAAATGTAAATGCCGGGCGGGGTTGTTGCAGTGCGCAGTACAAAGCAATCTGCAGGCATTGCAGACATGTTTTTGAATAGAAAAAAGGAAGAATTAAAATGTACCAGGAAAAAGTTGTTTTGTGTGTTTCAAATGCATATGAAAAGAAATATTATCTGAATCCTGATTTTTCGTCATTACCACAGACTATACAGGACGAATTAAAGGTAATGTGTGTTCTTTTTACGGAAGATGTAGGAGGGCTTCTTTCATTAGTATTTGAGGAAGATGGTACGCTTGTATTTGAAGTGTCATCAGCAGAAGAAGATTTGCTGTATGATGATATAGGCAGTGCCTTAAAGATTAAGCAGCTTCAGCAGACAAAGTCTGAATTGCTGCAGTCATTAGAAGTATTTTTTAAAGTCTTCTTTCTTGGAGAAGATTTTTCGGAGGAATAAATAATGCTTTTAGCAGTTGATTTGGGAAATACCAATATTACAATAGGTGTTTTTGAGGAAAAAGAGCTGATAGCCACATTTCGTATGACAACAAAGCTTCCTCGGACATCTGATGAATATGGTATTTTTATTTGTAATTTATTGCAATTGAGGGATATTAAAATTGAACAGATAGATGCAGTAATTGTTGCGTCTGTAGTTCCTGATATGATGTATTCGCTAAACAGTGCGATTATAAAATATTTCAATATCAAACCGCTCATTGTAAATCAGGAAATTGATATAGGAATTAAGGTAAAAACAAAACACCCGGCGCAGATAGGTGCTGACCGTATTGTTGATGCGGCTTCTGCATATGCAAAATATGGCGGGCCGGTGATAGTCATAGATTTTGGAACAGCAACAACTTATGATTTGGTTCTTGCAGATGGCTCTTTCGTTGGCGGTGCGATAGCACCGGGGCTTCAGACTGCCGCAAAATCTTTGTGGGACGCATCGGCGAAGCTTCCAAAAATCGAGATAGAAAAGCCGGAGTCAGTTCTTGCCAAAGATACAATTACAAGTATGCAGGCAGGAATTGTATATGGATACATAGGGCAGACAGAATACATAATAAATCAGATAAAAAAAGAATGTGCACTGGCTGATGTAAAAGTTGTTGCTACAGGTGGACTTGGTGCAATGATTGCAGAAGAGACCAACACTATTGATTATTATGACCGCAATCTTACTATACAGGGACTGCGGCTTATTTATGAATGGAACAAAGAGAAATGAAAGAATTAAAAATTGGAAATGTTACGCTTGATAATCCGCTTGTTTTAGCACCAATGGCAGGGGTTACGGATTTACCATTCAGATTATTATGCAAAGAACAGGGCGTGGGACTTATATGCATGGAAATGATAAGTGCCAAAGCAGTGCTGTATAATAACAAAAATACGGAACAGCTTCTGAAAATTGATGAGAGAGAATGTCCTGTTTCCATGCAGCTTTTCGGTTCAGAACCTGAAATAGTAAGCGGCATAGCGGCAAGACTTGAAGAAAGACCGTTTGCGTTTCTTGATATAAATATGGGCTGTCCTGTCCCTAAAGTTGTTAATAATCATGAAGGTTCGGCTCTTATGAAGAATCCGAAGCTTGCGGCTGAGATTGTAAGACAGACGGTAAAGGCAATAAGTAAGCCTGTAACTGTCAAAATCAGAAAAGGTTTTGATGATGATAACATAAATGCTGTTGAGATGGCAAAGTATCTTGAAGATGCGGGAGCTTCTGCAATTGCAGTTCATGGAAGAACGAGGGCGCAGTATTATTCAGGTGAGGCAGACTGGGATATTATAAGGCAGGTAAAAGAAGCAGTGACAATTCCTGTCATTGGAAATGGAGATATAGTTGACGGGGCTTCTGCCAGAAAGATGCTTGATGATACAGGCTGTGATGGTATAATGATAGGCCGCGCATGTCGTGGTAATCCGTGGATATTTTCGCAGGTTAAGACATATCTTGAAACAGGAAAAGAAGCAAATAAACCATCAATAAGTGAATTAAAAGAGATGATAATGCGTCATGCAAAATTGATGGTTGACATAAAAGGTGATTATACAGGCATGCATGAAATGCGCAAACATGTAGCCTGGTATACAGCTGGATATCCGCATTCAGCGCAGCTTAGAAGGCAGACTAATGAGATAGAAACTCTTGATGATTTACAAAGACTTCTTGACATTATGCCTGATTATAATATATAATATTGTGACTAGTATAACGATTTTAAATTAACTACACCATATCACTTGTCTATTTTTCCGATAGCACACATCAAAAATCCTCAGCGTAGCCCGCTACGCCTACGTTTTTTGACATGCACTCTCAGAAAAATATCCTATGTGAATGGTATAGTTATTTAGAAATCGTTACACTAGTTTTAATTATACTGGTTATTTGTAAGATGAGTTTGAAAGGAAGGGTTATTGTGGAATCAAAGAAGAATTATATAACTGCTGATGGTCTTAAGAAACTTGAGGAAGAGTTAGCACAATTAAAGAGATATTTAAGTAATGATGTTGCACAGAAAATCAAAGAAGCGAGAGAACAGGGAGACTTATCCGAGAATGCTGAGTATGATGCAGCTATGGACGAGCAGCGTGACACAGCAGCCCAGATTGAGAAACTTGAAAATCTTATTAAAAATGCAGAAATAATTACAGGTGGAGAGCTTGGCTCAGGAAAAGTTAATATTGGCTGCACAGTCAAAGTTTATGATGTAGATTTTGACGAAGAGATGGAATTTAAATTAGTTGGTTCAACAGAGGCTAACAGTCTTGAAAACAAAATCTCAAATGAATCACCTGTAGGAAGAGCTCTTATTGGTGCAACAGTAGGGTCTTCCGTTCAGGTAGAGACAGAAGCAGGTATTATTGAATACAAGATTTTAGAGATTAAATAGCGAAGGAGAGTGAACTTGTGGCTGAGCAGAATAATACACAGGAGCAGGATATAAATCAGTTATTAAAGATACGAAGAGATAAATTAAAGGATTTGCAGGACGCAGGAAAGGACCCTTTCCAGATTACAAAATATGAAGTTTCAAATCACAGCACAGATGTGAAAGATGATTTTGAAAATTATGAAGGCAAGACTGTAACTATCGCAGGACGTATGATGTCTAAGAGAGTTATGGGTAAAGCTTCTTTTTGTAATGTTCAGGATTTGAAGGGCAATATCCAGTCTTATGTTGCAAGAGACAGTATTGGAGAAGAATCATACAAAGATTTTAAGAAATATGACATTGGTGATATAGTAGGTATTAAGGGTCAGGTTTTCAAAACTAAGACAGGCGAGATTTCAATACATGCTGAAGAAGTTACACTTCTTTCAAAGAGTCTCCAGATTCTTCCGGAAAAATTCCACGGACTTAAAGATACAGATATCCGTTATCGTCAGAGATACACAGACCTTATTATGAATGCTGAGGTTAAAGATACATTTATTAAGCGTTCTAAGGTTATCAGCAGTATTCGTCGTTACCTTGACGGACAGGGCTTTATGGAAGTTGAGACTCCAATGCTTGTTGCTAATGCAGGTGGCGCAGCAGCAAGACCTTTTGAGACACATTTCAATGCACTCAGCGAAGATTTAAAACTTCGTATTTCATTAGAGCTTTATCTTAAGAGACTTATCGTTGGTGGTCTTGAAAGAGTATATGAAATCGGTCGTGTTTTCCGTAACGAGGGACTTGATACACGTCATAATCCGGAATTTACACTTATGGAATTATATCAGGCATATACAGATTATCATGGCATGATGGATTTAACAGAGAATTTATACCGCTATGTAGCAAAAGAAGTTACAGGTTCAGAAATTTTAACATATGGCGAGCATCAGATGGATTTATCAAAGCCGTTTGAGCGTATTACAATGGTAGATGCTGTAAAGAAATATTCAGGAGTAGACTTTAATGATATCCATACATTAGAAGAAGCCCGCGCAATTGCCAGAGAAAAAGGTGTAGAATTTGAAGAGCGTCATCAGAAAGGTGATATTTTAAATCTCTTCTTTGAAGAATTTGTAGAAGAGCACCTTATACAGCCAACATTCGTAATGGACCACCCAATCGAGATTTCTCCTCTCACTAAGAAGAAACCGGAAAATCCTGAATATGTTGAGCGTTTCGAGTTCTTTATGAATAGCTGGGAAATGGCAAATGCTTACTCAGAGCTTAACGACCCAATCGACCAGAGAGCCCGTTTTGAAGAGCAGGAAAAGGCTTTTGCAGCCGGAGATGACGAGGCAAACCATACAGACGAAGATTTCCTTAATGCACTTTCAATCGGTATGCCTCCAACAGGCGGAATTGGATTCGGAATCGACAGAATGGTTATGATGATGACAAATTCAGCAGCAATCAGAGATGTATTGCTTTTCCCGACGATGAAGAGCTTGGATAAATAAACCTAGTGTTTATGCGGGGTTGAGG
>CAJJNI010000027.1 GCA_905193085.1 uncultured Lachnospiraceae bacterium
ACCGATGTTATCACCAGCCTGAGCTTCGTCAAGAAGTTTACGGAACATTTCGATACCAGTAACTGTTGTCTTCTGGATTTCTTCTTTAACACCAACGATTTCAACTTCATCATTGAGGTGAAGAACACCACGTTCTACTCTACCTGTAGCAACTGTACCACGACCTGTGATTGTGAATACATCTTCTACTGGCATAAGGAATGGCTGATCTGTTGCACGCTGTGGGTCTGGGATATAATCATCAATTGTATCCATGAGTTCCATAATCTTGTCGCCCCATTCGCTCATTGGATCTTCAAGAGCTTTTAAAGCTGATCCCTTAACGATTGGGCAATCATGGAAGTCATATTCCTCTAACTGCTCTGTGATTTCCATTTCTACTAATTCAAGTAACTCTTCATCGTCTACCATATCACATTTGTTCATGAATACTACGATGTAAGGTACACCTACCTGACGTGATAATAAGATGTGCTCTTTTGTCTGAGCCATAACACCGTCAGTAGCAGCTACAACAAGGATAGCTCCATCCATCTGAGCAGCACCTGTAATCATGTTCTTTACATAATCGGCATGTCCTGGGCAGTCAACATGAGCGTAATGTCTCTTCTTTGTTTCATACTCAACGTGAGCTGTAGAAATTGTAATACCTCTTTCTCTTTCTTCTGGAGCTTTATCAATATTTTCAAAATCTACTGCTGCATTACCTTCTACTCTTGCTGCAAGA
This sequence comes from uncultured Lachnospiraceae bacterium, assembly GCA_905193085.1. GTDB lineage: Bacteria > Bacillota > Clostridia > Lachnospirales > Lachnospiraceae > CAJJNI01. The sequence goes on from CAJJNI010000027.1 coordinate 728, forward strand.
GTCTTTGTAATTGCTGCTGTTAATGTTGTTTTACCATGGTCAACGTGTCCAATTGTACCGATATTACAATGTGGTTTGGATCTGTTAAACTTTTCTTTAGCCATTTTTTTAAATCCTCCTTATAATTACCTCATTGGGTTTTTTTATAAAATTACTCGGCTATATACGATTATAATTGAAAACCGCCTTATTTTCAAGCATTTTTTTATTATTTTGCTTTATTAGCAATAATTTTTTCCTGAACTGACTTCGGAACCTGTTCATATTTTTCGAAGAACATTGAGTAGTTACCACGACCCTGTGTTCTTGAACGTAAGTCTGTTGAATATCCGAACATCTCTGCCAACGGAACAAAACCACGAACGATTTTACCGCCGCCGATGTCGTCCATACCTTCGATACGTCCACGACGTGAATTGATATCACCAATTACATCGCCCATGTATTCTTCTGGCATAGTTACTTCAACCTTCATGATTGGCTCTAAGAGTACAGCACCGGCTTTAGCCATAGCATCTTTGAATGCCATAGAACCAGCGATGTGGAAAGCCATTTCACTTGAATCGACTTCATGATATGAACCATCATAAACTGTTGCATGAACACCAAGTACAGGGAATCCTGCAAGGATACCAGCCTGAGCTGCTTCCTGAATACCTTCACCTACAGCAGGGATATATTCTTTAGGAATAGCACCACCTACTACAGTTGATTCAAATAACAATGTTGGTGGATCATTTATTAAGATGTTAGCCTTTGGATCATAATCAAACTTATCACAGTTTGCTTCCAATGGCTCAAATTTAACTTTACAATGACCGTACTGACCACGACCACCTGACTGTTTAGCATACTTGCTGTCTACTTCTACAGCTTTTGTAAATGCTTCTTTGTAAGCAACCTGTGGAGCACCTACATTTGCTTCAACCTTGAATTCACGAAGCAAACGGTCAACGATGATTTCCAAATGAAGCTCACCCATACCAGCGATGATTGTCTGGCCTGTTTCCTGATCTGTATGAGCACGGAATGTAGGATCTTCTTCTGCAAGTTTTGCTAAAGCTTCACCCATCTTACCCTGTCCTGCTTTTGTCTTTGGCTCAATAGCAAGCTCAATAACAGGTTCTGGGAATTCCATAGACTCTAATATAACAGGATGCTGTTCATCACAGATTGTATCACCTGTTGCTGTTGCCTTAAAACCAACAGCGGCAGCAATATCACCTGAATAAACTTTATCTAATTCTTCTCTCTTGTTAGCGTGCATCTGTAAGATACGACCAACTCTTTCTTTCTTTCCTTTTGTAGCATTAAGGACATATGAACCTGAGTTCAATGTACCTGAATATACACGGAAGAAAGCAAGCTTACCAACGAATGGGTCAGCCATAATCTTGAATGCAAGTGCTGCGAATGGTTCATCATCTGATGAATGTCTCTCAACTTCATTTCCGTCCATATCAGTACCCTTAATAGCAGGGATATCTGTTGGAGCCGGCATGAACTCCAAGATAGCATCAAGAAGTTTCTGAACACCCTTGTTTCTGTAAGCAGAACCACAACATACAGGTACTGCTGTACATTCACATGTAGCTTTTCTTAAAACAGCCTTCATTTCATCAACTGATGGCTCTTCACCTTCAAGATACATCATCATTAAATCATCATCTAATTCGCAGATTTTCTCAACTAATTCTGAATGATATAATTCTGCTTCATCTTTCATATCATCCGGAATATCTGTAACAGTGATATCATCACCCTTATCATCATTGTAGATATAAGCCTGCATTTCAAACAAGTCGATGATACCCTGGAAATCGTTTTCTTTACCGATAGGTAACTGAAGGCAGATTGCATTCTTACCTAATCTTGTCTTAATCTGGTCTACTGCACCATAGAAGTTAGCACCTAAGATATCCATCTTATTGATGAATGCCATTCTTGGTACATTGTATGTGTCAGCCTGACGCCATACGTTTTCTGACTGAGGCTCAACACCACCCTTAGCACAGAAGACGCCGACAGCGCCGTCCAGTACACGGAGTGAACGCTCAACCTCTACAGTAAAGTCAACGTGTCCCGGAGTATCAATGATATTGATACGGTGCTCAAGAGCTCCCTTTTTAGGTTTTGTGAACTCTTCGAGTGTCCAGTGGCATGTTGTAGCCGCAGAAGTGATTGTGATACCTCTTTCCTGCTCCTGTTCCATCCAGTCCATGGTAGCAGTACCTTCATGAGTATCACCAATCTTATAGTTAACACCGGTATAGTAAAGAATACGCTCTGTTAATGTTGTTTTACCAGCATCAATATGAGCCATAATACCAATGTTACGAGTTCTCTCTAATGGATATTCTCTTCCAGCCAAGGGATTTTTCCTCCTTATTTCATTCTAGCATCTAAAAGGATTTAATCCTAATTAGAAACGGTAATGAGCGAAAGCCTTATTAGCTTCTGCCATCTTATGCATATCTTCTTTCTTCTTAACTGATGCACCTGTATTGTTTGCTGCATCCATGATTTCATTTGCAAGGCGTTCAACCATAGTCTTCTCGCCTCTTGCACGTGAATATGCTGTTAACCAACGAAGTGCTAAAGCCTGTCTTCTGTCAGGTCTTACTTCGATTGGTACCTGATAAGTTGCACCACCAATTCTTCTAGCTTTAACTTCTAATACAGGCATAACATTATTCATAGCCTCTTCAAATACATCTAAAGCTGGTTTATCACTTTTCTCTGCAACCTTTTCAAAAGCACCGTATACAATTTTCTGAGCTACGCCCTTCTTACCATCTAACATAATGTTGTTGATAAGCTTTGTAACCACTTTACTATTGTACATCGGATCTGCTAATACGTCTCTTTTCTGAGTATGTCCTTTACGTGGCACGATACTTCCCTCCTTAATTATTATTATTTTAATTAAATCATAGGTACTCACATGTGTCGTTCTACTGTGTTCGTGCACGGTCTGTCTATTGCATAAGGCAATGTAGAATACCGGCACTTACCATTAGTTCTGTTCGTGGTACTTGCTCCTGTTATTATTTAGCGTCCTTAGGTTTCTTAGCACCATATTTAGAACGAGCCTGTCTTCTCTTGGCAACACCTGCTGTATCAAGTGTACCACGGATAATGTGATATCTTGTACCAGGTAAATCCTTAACTCTTCCGCCACGGATTAAAACAACGCTATGTTCCTGTAAGTTATGTCCTTCACCTGGAATGTAGCTTGTTACTTCGATTCCGTTTGACAAACGAACTCTGGCGATTTTACGAAGAGCTGAGTTAGGCTTTTTAGGAGTTGCAGTCTTAACTGCTGTACAAACACCTCTCTTCTGTGGAGAAGCTGTGTCTGTAGGCTTTTTCTTCAAAGAGTTAAATCCTTTCTGAAGAGCTGGCGCTGTAGACTTCTTAACAGATGTCTGTCTTCCCTTTTTTACTAACTGGTTAAATGTTGGCATTCTTTTTCACCTCCTGATTTTTTTACCAATGCAAATTTTTGCATGCTATACCATTATAAACTCAAACAAAAAAATTGTCAATATGCAAAAAGAGATTTTATGTTATTTATATTTGCAGCTTTTATATTTGTAATTTTTTATTCAATTGTTATAAGCTCAAATTTTTTATCATTGTAATCTTTAACTTTAAAATATATCGTTCTGCTGCCATATTCGTCGGCATCTTTATTAACCGTCAATCCCAAATCCAGATTGAGTTCTTTTTCTGTCCTTGAAATACGCATATTGTCAGAATTATAAGGTCCGTATGTTTTTATTTTTAATTTATAATATATATAATCGCCTGTTTTTTCATACGGAACATCGTATACTTCTGCAATTTTAAGTTTGTCATAGACAGATAATTTTTCCAAATCAGTAACTTCATATAAACTTGCTCCTGTTTCTCCCGATAAATATGTGTTTTCGTATATATCATCCGGGATTATATCAGCATTATCTGCACCGGAAGGCTCATATGAGCAGATTTCATCTTTATAACCTCTGTTTGTTGTTTTGTAATCTGATGGCAGCACGCAGGTCATCATGCTGCTCTGTGTCTCTTGTATTTTCAGTGCTTCTTTCAGAAAACGGGCTACATCTGAAAGTTTTATTTTTTTATCATTGCCGGATATATTGATTTCTTCTGGAATATTCCATGACTCTATTCCAAGTGCGATTTTGAGCGAAGTTGTAACATCTGACATTGTGATTTTTTTATCATTATCAAAATCACCGTAGCTGACGCTTACCCAGTGCACCGGCGCTGTATATGCTATCTTTTCTTTTATTTTGTAATTTGTCTGTGTCAGTTCAAAGCCGTCTGCCTGTTCTTTTTCAGGTATATATACCATACAGCTGCTTCCCTCAAATGCATCAGCAGCCATTGCTTTTACTGATGAAGGTATACTGATTTGCTCAAGCGAATAATCAAATGCAAACGCCAGTTTTCCTATATCTTCAAGTCCATCGGCTATTTTTACTGAACTAAGTTTATAACAATTCTCAAACGCTCCCCGCTTTATCTGTTTAATACTTCCCGGCAGTTTTATTGACTCAAGACTGTCACAGCCACAAAATGCCTGTATACCTATTTTTTCAAGATTTGCAGAAAAGTTTACATTCTCCAGATTATCACAACCGTAAAACGCATTATCCTTAATTTCAGTTACCGACTCCGGAATCGTTATTCTTTTTAAATCAATGCGTTCCTTAAATGCTCCCGCACCTATAGCCTTTATATCGGGTGGAAGAACTGTCCATTCTGAAGTTGCAATAACTGTTGCATCTGCCTTCCTTATAAGCGCATTACAACCATATCTGCTGTCATAAACCGGATTATTTTCAGCAACCTTTATATGTGAAAGTTTCGGACATGACCAGAAAGGTGATTCACATTCTCCATACCATTCTCCATCAACATATACCCCCGCCGCATCAATCTGTGTTACTGATGATGGAATTGATATACTGTATAAATTTTTACAGCTTGTAAATGCATCAGCTCCAATTGATGTTATACCTTCTTCAATCTGAACATCACTAATCCTGTCATTTAACTCATAATCCGAAAATGCCCAGCTCTCTATCTCTCCGTCTCCTTTGATTATTAATTTTCCACTACAATATAAATCATAACCTGCTGTACCTTGCGAATTACAAACACCTGAATCTACCAAATGGTCTGCAGGTGCCATTGTAAAATGTGGCATTACATCATCTGCAAAAATCTTTTCTCCCTGTGAACATACAGTAAATGCTGTTACAAATGCAGCAACCATTACCACTTTAGTTAAAATTTTTCTCATAAAAACTCCTCCATTCTCTGATTTTAACAAACTGTTTTTGTGTGTTCACTATTAATGACAACAAAAAATGACAGCGGTTGCTGTCATTTCAAAATTTTCTTCCCATTCTGCTCATAAGTTCTACTCAAACTTGTATTCTTCTATTCCCTTCAAATCTTCTATGGTTGTAATTTTTATATTCGAATATGAACCCTCTACTAATTTTACCGGTACTCCACCAGTGTATTCTACAACCATAGCATCATCAGTAATTTCTAAAGTTTTATTATTGCCAGTATTACTGCAGCCATTTTCAACATTATTATCGCAGTTTCCAGTCATCTCAATGATTTTCTTATATGCATTATATACAAGCGAAAATTCAAATGCCTGAGGGGTCTGTACATTCCAGACAAGGCTTCTTTTTGGGGTAGTTGATACAAAACCGTTTTCATCTGCAATTTTTACAGTATCTTTTGATGGCATTCCAACTACACAGGCACGATATTTTACTGCTGTCTCGTAAGCTCTTTCTATAATCTGCGGTGTCACAAACGGTCTTGCGCCATCATGAATGAGAACATATCCTGTATTATCCGGTTTTTCCTGTAATCCTGCATCTTTGCAGCTTGCTGATAATGCTGAATCAGCCTGATTTAACGCAAGTACCTTTAAACCCTCAAACACCGAATTATAGCGTTCTTTTCCGCCTGGAACTATAGCCACGACTTTATGTAAACCATATTTGTCTACTATATTTTCTTTACAATACTGTTCATCACCGGGCGAACAGACGAGAACCACTTTCTCTATAATACTTTTTTCAAATGCTGCAAGAGAATAGTAAATAAGTGGTTTTCCCTGAATCTGCATATACTGTTTTTTTGTTCTGCTGTTCATTCTGCTGCCACTTCCGCCAGCAAGAACTACTGCCGCCGTATTTTTCTTAATTTCCATTATCGCTCACCTAATTTAAGATTTGGAACAGCATTTAAATCAAGACCATGTCTTGTACCTTTAAGAAACTCGTAATAGCCAGCCGCACCTATCATTGCACCATTGTCAGTACAGAATATCGGTGACGGGTGATAAAAGCTTATATTTTCTTTCGTACATGCATTTCTTATCGCTTCGCGAAGAGTTCCGTTTGATGCAACACCGCCCGCAATTGCAACTTTATTTATTTTATATTCTTTTGCTGCTGCAATTGTTTTCTTTGCAAGAGTATCAATAACTGCCTGCTGAAATGAAGCTGCTATATCAGCCTCACATATAGGCTCATTTTTCATTTTGGCACCATTTATGTGATTTAAAACTGCTGATTTAACTCCGCTGAAACTGAAATCATAAGGTGCGTCCTGAATTTTCGCTTCTGGGAAATGTATCGCATGAGGATTTCCTTCATGTGATAATTTTTCGATTTTAGGACCGCCGGGATAGCCTAAACCTATTGCTCTTGCAACCTTATCAAATGCTTCTCCTGCCGCATCATCTCTTGTTCGTCCAAGTATTTCGAATTCGCCATAGTCTTTAACTATAACAAGATGGGTGTGCCCACCTGAGACAACAAGACATAAAAACGGCGGCTCTAAATCTTTATTTTCTATATAATTTGCTGAAATGTGACCTTCAATATGGTGCACTCCGACCAAAGGAAGGCCTGTTGCATAACTTAAGGCCTTTGCATGTGCAACACCTACAAGCAGTGCGCCTACAAGCCCCGGTCCATAAGTTACCGCTATAGCATCTAAATCTTTAAATGACATACCGGCTTCATTCATTGCTTCTTCCACAACCTGATTTATTTTCTCGATATGCTTTCTGGAAGCAATTTCAGGAACAACACCTCCATATAATTTATGAAGTTCTATCTGCGACGATATTATATTTGAACGGACATCTCTGCCATTTGTGACGACTGCCGCTGCAGTCTCATCACATGAACTTTCTATCGCAAGTATATTAATATCTTTACTCATTTCTTTTTTCGCTCTTTTCTTATTACTGTTTTCGTCTATTTATTATTGTTTTTATTTTTTCTGATTTCGTTATTTTATATATTATAAAGGAGTAAATTTAAGACAGTGCACAATTTTGTCCATCTTATAAAGACATATTATTAATATTTTATTTTTCAAAATGTGTTTCATTTAGAAACTAACTGAGATTATTCTTCACTGTCTTTATTTTCATCATTTAAAGATGTCTGATACCAGCCCAGAATTTTCCATCTTCCATCTTCGTCTTTTCTGAGAACAAACTGTTCCCCGACACGCTCCCAGTCTGAATCCTGTTTCATGCTGATTACAACATCAACCAATGCCTGTTCACTGCCTTTATATTCGCCTTTCTGAACATTATCTGCATCTTCTACACTGTAATTAACTATTTTTTTCTTGTCTTTTTTGTATGATTCTAATTCTTCTTTTAATTTCTTATACTGCTCATCATATGAGTTTGCAGAAATAAGCTCATCATCGTAGAGCTTTCTCATCTGTGCAAAAAGTGCCTGTACATTATCATCTGAACAATTGCCTGAATACATGGCTTTCTGTATACGACAGTATACTTTTACAACTTCTCTTTCTGTAGCCGGATAACTCGTATCAAAATTCTTATCAAGAAGCTTCTCTATTTCGGTCCGCTTTCCATCATCATTGCTCTTATCAGAATTAAGTTCTCTGTAAAAATAACCGACAAGAAGAACTAAAATAACTGCAACAACTACAACCGTTACGATTGTAGAACCTGTTCCTTTTTTCTTTTTGCTCATATACATTTCCCCTTTTTATTTTTGCAAATTATGTAAACCCAAATTACTCTTCTTCAAAATCAATCTCCATATATTTCCGGTCTTTACCGGCTTTTGCATAAGGAAAAATCTTTCTTACATCGTCCATAAATTCTTCTGCTCTTACAAGTGACGGACTGTAATGTGTAAGCCACATTTCTTTTACATCTGCCTGCTTTGCAAGATTGGCCGCTTCATAAAAAGTCATGTGTTTGTATTCTCTTGCCTTTGCTTCTTTGCCCTTCTCACCATACATACCCTCACAAATAAACAAATCCGCTCCTTTTGCATTATCCACTATAGATGTAGTAGGTCTTGTATCCGTACAATATGTAAGCTTTATTCCTTTTCTCTCATCACCAAGAACCATCTGCGGAGTGAAAACATTTCCGTTATCATCTGTTATTGTCTCACCTTTCTGCAGTCTGCTCCAGTAATTGACAGGTATGTTAAGCGCCTGTGCCTTTTCAACCTGAAACTTCCCGGCACGCGGTATGACTATATTATATCCATAACAGGTAACATTATGATTTACTTTAAATGCCTGTATCGTATAACCGTTCATTTTAATTTCTTCAAATGGTGCGTTAAGCTCAGTAAATTCCAGTTCAAACGGAAGTTCAGGCGCAATTACCCGGAGTGCATTAACAACTCTTTCAAGGCCCTTTGGTCCGACTAATTTGAGAGGTTCTGTTCTCTCGGCATTTCCCATAGTAAGCAAAAGTCCCGGTAAACCGCTGATATGGTCAGCATGATAATGCGTAAAACAGATTACATCAATAGGCTTAAAGCTCCATTGTTTTGCTTTTATGGAAACCTGTGTTCCCTCTCCACAGTCAATGAGTATATTACTTCCATTAAATCTTGCCATTAACGCAGTAAGACTTCTATACGGAAGCGGCATCATTCCACCGCTTCCTAATAAACATACATCAAGCATTCTTTCTCCTCGCTTTTTCACGAACTTAAATTAATTAATGATAAACAACTTATATCTCCAAACAGGTTTTTGATATTCTGGTACTGACATCATGTCATTTCTACACTAATTCATTAAGTTCACTCTTTTCAACCGGAATAACAAATCCCGATATAATTTTTTTGTAACATTGCTCACAGACATCAAATTTCTGTGCCTCACCGTCCTGATTTGAAAAATATCCCCAATGCTTTTCAACATGAAGAACTTCTTCCATCATAACACCATTTTTAACATTGATAACTTTTCCACAGTTATTACAAATTACCTCAACCAGATTCTTTCCGCTCAAATCGTATCTCCGCATATTATTCCTCCTGCCATAAAACCGTATTTATGCCACTGCTTTTTCGTACCCTGGCATCATTATAAATGATGTCAGAGTCATAAGTCCCCAATTATGATGCCTACGGATTGCTCCGCACTATGTGCTCCCACAATCCTACCCAATATTCGCATATCGTGGGATTAACATCCCACTTTTATGCTCATATCGGGGCGGGTCACAAAGTCTTTCACCCACCTATGAGCAAGCTCATGTGGGTTTAGACCTTTTGACCCTGGCATCATTATAAATAGTATTATATAAAAAGAACAGTGGTAATTAATACCGCCACATTATGTTGGCATCTTCAATCGGATTGCGATAAAAATTCTTTCTTATTCCTGCGCTTTCAAAACCCAGTTTTGTGTACAGGGCTATTGCTCCTTCGTTACTGCAGCGCACCTCCAGAGTGTAACTTTTTATACCCCGCTCACTGCCGGTTTTCATAAGTTCTTTTAACATTTCTTCTGCAATGTGCTGTCTTCGGAATTTTTTATCAACTGCCACATTTGTAATATCTGCTTCTGTATCACTCTGGTATAAGCCGCAATAACCTGCAACTTCTCCATTCTCATCTTTTGCAGTAATAAAGCAGCAGTAGTCTTTATCGAGAGCTTCTCTAAATCCCTGTCTGCTCCAGGGGGTGGAAAAATTATCATTTTCTATTTCAACAACTTTATCTAAATCTTCTTCTGTCATTTTGAAAAATTTAATTTGCATTTTTCTTTTGTTTCTCCATACGCTCACGCTCTGCCTGAGACATTCTCAAATACACCGGTGCGTGGTCTTTAGCATCAACAATGTGTGCCTTATCCTGTCTGTTGTAATACTCAATTGCCCTTGCAGCAACTGCGGCAGCTCTCTGATTCAAAGCATACGACGGTGCTATACTGTAAGGAACAGCAGATAACTGCTCAATCTGCTGTCTGAATGCAATTGCTCCATCTCCCAGATAAATAACTTTCTTATTATAAGAATTTGCTTTATTTATTATTTCCTCTACAGGCACTGCCATCTGTTCTTCTACTGTTGTAAAATTATCATTTTTCCATTCATAAAGACCTGTAAATGCCTGATTTCTCCGAGCGTCCATCATAGGGCATATAAGACATTCCGTTCCAAAAAGCTGATACGCCATAGCCTCTAATGTAGGAACTTCTATTACAGGCAGTTCAAGCCCCTGTGCAAGCCCTTTTGCTGTTGCCGAACCGATTCTTAATCCGGTAAAAGAACCAGGTCCTGATGATATTGCAATTGCATCTATTTGTTTTAAATCTGTCTCTGTCATCTTAACAACTTCATCTAACATTGGAAGAAGAGTCTGTGAATGAGTCTTCTTATAAGTAACATTATACTCGCCAATTACTATATTGTCTTCTACGATTGCAACAGAGGCTGTCATTCCTGAACTATCTAATGCCAAAACCTTCATCTGTTATTTCAATCCTCCTATAATCAAAGCCTTTGTCTAAATCTTTAGTTATTGTTATATGAATTACATTCTCAGGCAGAATATCTTCAATAAGTTCTGCCCATTCTATAAGACATATACCCTGTCCAAAGAAATAATCTTCATAACCTATTTCATACATTTCTTCAACATCAGATATTCTATAAACATCAAAATGATAAAATGGCATTTTTCCATCTTCATATTCCTGAACAATTGTAAAGGTCGGACTGTTTACCGGCTCCTTAATGCCAAGCCCTTTTGCAACACCTTTAGTAAAAACGGTCTTTCCAACACCCAAATCACCTGACAATGTATAAATCTGTCCCGGCTTTGCATTTTTTCCAATTGTTTCGCCGGCTTTTAATGTATCTTCTTCGCTGAATGATTCTATTACCATTATCTGTGCTCCTTCTTGAGCTTATTTGCTTTTTTTGAAATATTGGCACTTACAAGAGCATATATTTCATCTATTCTGTCTCCAAATGCTTCTTTTGGAACGATATTTGCATGCATTTTTGTAAAAAAGAAATACAGACATTCCTTAGTCTCTACCACTTTATATAAATCAGCCCATTCCATATCTTCTGAAACATCACCCTGTGATAAAATAAATCCCTTGTCATCAAACAGATAATTCATAGGCTTTTTTAAAGCATCATTTGTCATATAGCGGCTTTTTGAACGGACATATAAAGACAGCGGATTGTATATAAGGAAGATTATTCCAAGCCCGATAATTACTATTGTATTTGTGCTGCCGAGTGCTGATTTAAAACCAATTGCGTACAGCAGGCACACTACCCCAAGCAATATTCCAAAAACACCATTTGTGCTGTTGCAATAGCAATGATATAAATTAAATCTGTACAGTTGTCCCGGTGTAACTGAAACTTCTGCTTTTATTTCCGTATTATTCATCTTATCCTCCACATCTGATAGCATATTGCTATTTTCTTACTCAATATATTATGAAGCATGTCTTTCAATTTGTCAAATTTCTAAAGCTTTTTTCACACAATTTTCTTCAAACTTTCGCAGATTTATGTTAGAATTGTTTTTATGCTAATCAGACATAAGTGATGTTTTGCTTTTGAATCATTGGCATCATATAATTTAGGAGGAAATTAATATATGACATCTTCAAAATTAAAATTACTAGCACGCATACAGCTAAAGAAAAACTTCTGGCAGCCTGTCAGTGTCGCTTCACTGCTTATTTTGATATATACTTTATTTTCATTTTATCAGGCAAATGTCACACAGACCATTTCTACATGGGGCGGAATAATAATATCCTTAGGTATATCATTTATTTTTTCTATGATATTTAATGTCTTTATAGCCGGACTTTATAAATATTATTTAAATCAGGCAGAGCGAAAAGAAAGTCTTTTTTCTGACCTTTTATATGGTTTGAAAAATTCACCGGACAGAATTATAGCAGTTTCTTTTTTCAAAGTTTTAATTACAAGACTGCCGCTGCTTCCGGGAATTTTATGTACCGCCGCATATTATATAGACGGCTGTAAACAGGAAGTAATTGCCGCAGGGGGCATACTTTTGCTTATTATTGGGGCAATTGTATGCTATATTTTATCACTGAGTTTCTCACAGATTCTATTTATAGCGGCAGACAGTACATCACTTAACACATTTGAAATACTAAGACGAAGCCGCCATATAATGAACGGAAACAAGGAGCGCATGTTTATGCTGCAGTTAAGTTTTATTCCGCTTGTGATTGTCAGTATCTTTACTATGTATCTCGGCTTTTTTATCACAATTCCTTACTATGTTGCAAGCACCTGTTATTTTTATCTGGACTTAAATCGCAGAATTGAGCCTAAGATGTTTTTCAGAGAAGAGTAATATACAAAAGAGGCTGTTGGGTCTGCTTATTCTGCCCGCGTTATAAAATGCAGATTGCGGCGCCCTCATAAACTAAATGAGGCGATATATAAGTTCATGTAGTTTCAGGTACTTTGAGCCCGCCGGTACTTAATGAAATGAGTGCAAAGCACGAATTTAGTAACCGTTGCGAGGCGAAAGCAGCGAAAGCGTGCCTGAACTATAGAACTTATATATCGCCTTAACATAGAAAAAGGGACACCGCACTAATTTCTTAATGCGACAGCCCCACTTTTAAATATATGTTATTTTTTATTTTATGATGGCTACGGATTGCTCCGCACCATATGTTCCCACAACTTGAGAATCACTCTTTGTGAGTTTCACAAGTTATCATGGCAGTCGCCAATGTCTCGTGCAAGCACGGACTTTGGCTCGTTGTTCGCGTAAATTCTCTTTATTTCACTGAAAAAAGCTTATCTATAAGTGTGAATCCTTCCGGAATGAATATTCCGCTTTCTTTACCGGCTTTTTCATTGTAGTCTGTATTGTTTTCTACAGGCATAGTGCTGTCATATAATAAATACGGAACCGGGTTTGATGTATGTGTTCTGCATCTTATCGGAGTAGGGTGGTCAGGAAGTACGAGCATACGGTAAGCTTCTCCTGATGCGTCCATCTTCTCTTTTACTCTGCGGATAACTTTTTCATCAAGGAACTGTATTGCCTGAATCTTTCTCTCTTTACTTCCCTGATGTCCCATTTCGTCCGGTGCTTCTACATGTATGTAAACAAAATCACTGCCATCTTCTATAAGAGTCTTAACTGCTGCATCTGCTTTTCCTTCATAGTTAGTATGAAGTGTTCCGTCAGCGCCTTCAACTTCGATAACTTTCATTCCGGCACCGACTGCAATTCCTTTTAAAAGGTCTACTGCTGAAATCATTGCTCCTTTTAATTTGTTCTTCTCTTCAAATGAAGACAATGCAGGTTTTGTTCCTGCTCCCCAGAACCAGAGTGAATTTGCAGGGTTTAAGCCCTGTTTCTTTCTTTCTATATTAATCGGGTGATTGGCAAGTATGTCATAACTCTTCTTCATCATTTCACGAAGAACCTTATCTTCCGGGAGATACTGGCCGATTGTCTGTCCTAAAACATCATGTGGAGGTGTAAGCTCTACTACACTTCCGTTCTGCCATATAAGAAGATGTCTGTAGCTTGGTCCAAGATAGAACTGATAAATATCATTCTGAAGTTCAGCCTTAAGCGCATCTAATAAAACGGCTGCATCTTCTGTGCTTATCTCGCTTGAACTGTGGTCGATTATAGTCTTCTCTTCATATGGAAGATTATCATCAGATACCGTTACAATATTAGCACGAATTGCAATATCTGTATCTTTCATGTCAACACCTATGCTCAAAGCTTCGAGCGGTGAACGACCTGTATAATATTTTCTCGGATTATACCCTAATACAGCAAGATTTGCTGTGTCACTTCCCGGTTTCATTCCTTCCGGAATAGTATGTACAAGACCAACCTCTGATTTTTTTGAAAGTTCATCTAACATTGGTGTAGAAGCAGCCTCTAAAGGTGTCTTATCACCTAACTCAGCTATTGGCTCATCTGCCATTCCATCACCTAAAACTACTATGTATTTCATGATTTTTCTCCTTATGAAACTTATGCCATTCTGATTCTGTTAATCAGACCATCTATACACATTGCTTTTTCTTCAAATTCTTTTTCTGTCATTTCATCTGTAATAAATCCACATTCTCCGTCGATACCTGCATCAACCATTTCTATATCAACAAATACCTGGGCTGCAGCCGCACCGTCACCTTTAACACGAACAAAGAATTTTCTCTTAATGCCTGATATATCAGACAAAGCAAGTTCTTTTTCATCCCAGCCATAGTCATTATGTTCAGGTGTCTTAACAGCATCAACAACATCTGCTACAACTGCGCTGGCTGTTGGGAGTTTTCCTGCTCCACTTCCATAGAACATAGCATCACCTAACATATTTCCATGAACAAAAACAGCGTTAAATACATCATTTACATTAAATAACGGGTGTTCTTTTGGTAAAATAACAGGGCATACATAAGCATAAATCTTACCGTCCTGCTTTCTGCTTGTAGCAAGAAGCTTGACTGTTTTTCCCATAGCCTTGATATATTTCATATCAGAAGCTGTAATCTTTGTGATACCTTCTGTATATATTTTCTCAAAATCAGCACGATGACCGTTTATTAAAGATGTTAAAATTGCAATCTTACGACATGCATCATAACCCTCAACATCTGCCTCAGGATTTCTCTCTGCATATCCAAGCTCCTGTGCTTCTTTTAAAACTTCATCATAATTTGAACCTTCAAAGAACATTTTGCTTAAAATATAGTTAGTTGTTCCGTTAAGGATACCTGAAATTTCATCAATATCATCTGCTGTAAGGCAGCAGTTAAGTGGTCTGATAATCGGAATGC
Organism: uncultured Lachnospiraceae bacterium; assembly: GCA_905193085.1. Classification (GTDB taxonomy): domain Bacteria; phylum Bacillota; class Clostridia; order Lachnospirales; family Lachnospiraceae; genus CAJJNI01. Next base: position 15,909 of record CAJJNI010000027.1, read on the forward strand.
CACCACCGACTGAAGCTCCGAAGAAATAATTTACATTATTTGCTTTTGCAATTGCAAGAAGCTCAGCACCATGCTTTGCAACAAGCTCTTTGTTAGAAGTTGCAACACTCTTTCCTGCATTAAGAGCTCTTTTTGTAAAATCGTATGCCGGTTTAACGCCACCCATAACTTCAATTACAACAGAAACTTCATCATCATTTATAATCTGCTCATAATCATGAACAATCTTCTTTTCATAAGGGTCTCCCGGAAAATCTCTTAAATCAAGGATATATTTTACATTTATCTGTCCTTTAATTCTCTGATTGATGAGTTCTTTGTTTGTCTCAATTACCTCAACAACACCTGAACCTACTGTACCGTATCCTAAAACTGCTACCTGAATCATATTCTCCTCTTTTCTTCGTATTTTTACGATGCTTACTCTCTGGCAACTATTTTGCCATAATGAATGCCTGTAAGGCCTTCTATCTCAACTATCATCATATTAATATCTCCCGTAGACGGTAATATATCAGCACTTAGTGTAAGTGTTGCAATTCCATTCACAGGAATACTCTGATGAATAGTAAGAATGTTGGCATGATACTTTGCAATAACCTGTAAAACTTCTGCCAAAAGCCCCGGCTCATCATCCATCTGCATGACAATAGTAACTGTTTTGCCTTTACTGTTATCATGATACAAAAAAATGTCGTCCTGATATTTGTAAAATGAGCTTCTGCTTATTCCAACCTGCTCTGTTGCGTCCTGAACAGTTGCAACTCTTCCAGACTCAAGAAGCTTCTTTGCTTCTACAACCTTCAAAAGAACCTCCGGCAAAGCTTTCTGGTTAACTACATAATATTTCTTCTTTTC
>CAJJNI010000028.1 GCA_905193085.1 uncultured Lachnospiraceae bacterium
GATTGGAAATGAGTGTATAAATGTTACTAAGCCGGAGATTGCATTGGAGCTGTTTGCGGACAGGAGTAACTTCAAGCTTTATATGGGTGATACGGGACTTTTGGTAACTCAGATTATGAACAATAAAGATGAGACAGACGAAAATATATACAAATCACTTATTATTGATAATCTCGGAATTAATCAGGGAATGGCCATTGAAAATATTGTTGCGCAGATGCTTCGTGTATCAGGTCATGATTTATATTTTCATGAATATTTATATACTCCTGCCGGTTCTGCAAAAGAAAAAAAATATGAGATAGATTTCATCACAGTAAAAAATAAAAAAATCTGTCCTATCGAAGTTAAATCATCTGGTTATACTTCTCATAAATCGTTTGATTATCTTGTAGAAAAATACCAGATGAAAATGCAGGACAGATTTATTATTTACACTAAAGATTTAAAATATCAGGACGGAATACTGTATATTCCAATATATATGACTATGTGTATTTAAGCACCCTGTAGTATTAAGTCTCTTTTTTTCCCAAAGCTAACAGGCAGGAACAGAGTGAAATTACGACCATTGTTATGTCAAAGCCAATTTTTGATTTATTTTACTTCATCATCAGTAACAGTATCACGAATTATATTATAGTAATATCGTTGTGCAAATTTTTCAAGTTCAAGTGTTTTGTTGTCTGCACTGCCTTTTTCAATTGGCATAAATGCTATACCAAATGAGGCTGTATCTTTTAATTTATATTCGGAGTATTTGTCGAAAGGAATTTTAAAAGATATTTTACTGTCATTATTTAAATAATAAGTGTTGCTGTTAAGGTATTCAGAAGCTTCTGTGGAAGATAATTTGTTAAAATGATAATTACGCTCAACTATTTCAGACAAATACAAGTCAGTATTTTCATTATACTCATCATAAGCTGTAAAAGGAATTACCAGTGCAATGACATCATTTTTGTTATAGTCTATTGCATTAAGCTTTGCTGTGATTTCTGAAAAGTCATCTGTTGTTACCTGTATAGCGGAGGTTGAAGTATCAGTTGCCATACTTTCAACAATGCCATTAACAAAGTCATTAATTTCGGAAGAAGAGTGCAGACATTCTATCTGATTATCAGGAGTACCATAATTATAAAATTCCCAGTTTAATTCATTGGTTGTGTTATAACCATAACCATAATTACTGTTGATATGGATATTGGATATGTTATTCATTGTTTCTGGTGTACGTATGTACAGATTAAAAAATAAACTGCTGCCGATATATTCTTCCTTTAGATGAGATGTGTTCAGGTTAATGTTAACCTCATTATCAGAATAATCCACGCAAATATCAGGTGCTTCATTGGCACTCCAAGGGCATTTTATGCAATAATAATTATAATTGTATAAATTATCAGCAGATACATTAAAAAGTGCTGTCAACATGTCTTTGGTCTGAGGTGATAATTCGTAATTCAACTTCTGTGAGTCAAGATAGTATGTAGTGTAAAATTGTAGGGCATAAAATCCGGTTTCCTCCGCGCCTGCCATCTCTGAGTATGTCGGTGTAGTGCTTTTGGAGTCCACCTCATCAAAATTGAATAATTCATTACTGCTGCTCATCATTACTGATGTATTTTCATCGCAAAATACTGTTTGGAGTGGAAAATTAAATTTTGGTGCAGTACGCATAAATTCCTGCCATGATGTTGTTTGGGAATCGATATTCAGGGCACGCTGTAATATTGTCTGAACATCGCCAAGTGAGACTTTTTCGCCATTTTCAAATGAAGCAGCTTTAAGCTGGCGTTTGTTTGGCGTTTTAACGCCCAGTGCAAATTCAAGTCCAAGCATGGCATCTGATAATTCGACTTTAGAATTTCCATCAAGGTCACCATATATAAATGGAAATTCATTGCAAATGTAATCGTTGACAGAATAAGCTTCTGTTGCTGCCGGATTAACAGTGCCAAAACAAAGTCCGCACATAATTGAAGCTGCAAGTGTCCTTTTTAAAAGTTTGGGTGTAGTTTTTTTCATAATAATCATCTCTCCTTAAATAAATTTCTTTATACTACTAAGGACAACAAAATTTATTTAAGGTTGCATGAAAAATATAAAAATTATTTTTCTACACTGATTTCTTTTGTCATAAACTCATCAGCTTTTGTAACGGTTATTTTCAGATTTTTGTAATTGATAGTATATCCGATTTCAGGAATAGAGCCGCTTATACCTAAAAGCCACCCGTTTACCGTAGTGGCATCGGTATCTTCAATTTCATCAAGTTCAAAATAATCTTTGAAATCTTCAAGTGATGCGGAAGAAAGTACGCGGTATGTATTAGCTCCGGTTTTGTAAAATTCAGTTATTTCTTCATCTCGTTCGTCCCATATTTCTCCGACAAGTTCTTCCAGAATATCTTCCATCGAAACAATTCCGGCAGTTTCACCATATTCATTTACAACAATTACCATATGGTTATGCTCTGTCTGCATGTCTTTAAACAAAGAATCAAGCGGTACAGTCTCAGGTATAAATGAAGGCTGGTGAAGTATTTCATGTAAAGAAAAATTTTCATGGGTTCTGTTAATAAGATAGTCCCTTGTGTGTAAAATTCCTATAATATTATCAATCGTTTTATCGTAGACGGGCATTCTTGAAAAACCTTTCGATTCAATTATTTCCATTATCTGTGAATCTGTGGCATCAAGAGGAACAGAAACTATAGATTTTCTTGAAATCATAACATTTTCTGCGGTCATATTATCAAGTTTAAAAATATTTTTTATGTACTCGATATCGTCTTCATCAAGGCTTCCTTCATCAGCCCCTGCATCAAGCATGAGCACGATGTCTTCTTCTGAAACAGCTTCATCTTTTTCTTTCGGGTCAATGCCGATAAGACGAAGGACTGCATTTGTCGAAATTGTTAAAAACCAGATAATTGGATTTAATGCGGCGGTAAGAAATGAAATAACTCCGCATACAGCTCCTGCAAGTTTTTCTTTATGTTTCATGGCAATTCGTTTTGGCACAAGTTCACCAAGAATAAGTGTAAAATATGACAAAATAAGTGTTATTACAATGACCGCAATCGTGTTTATTGTTGAAACCGAGCGGGGAGAAATTTTAAAAGTATTAATGATGGCAGAGGATAGTTTTGCCGCAAAATTATCAGCCGCAAACGCCGAGCCTAAGAAACCTGCAAGAGTAATTCCAATCTGGATTGTTGAGAGAAAACGGGTAGGTTCTTCGATTATTTTTAACATTTTGACAGCTTTTTTGTCCCCGTTCTCAGCAAGTGCACGAAATTTCTTTTCATTCAGGGAAATAACAGCAATTTCAGTCGCTGCAAAAAAAGCATTGAGTAATATAAGAATAAGTTGCAATAATAATTGTTTTAACATTTAATAATTCCTTTCAACATAAAATATTATAATTCTGGTCTTTCACCCACATATGAGAAAGTTCATGTGGGTTTAGACCTTTTGACCCTGGCATCATTATATGAGATTATTGTATAATTTTTATAGTTAAGAGTCAGTAAAAATATAAGAAAAGTCTTTTTGTGTCGGTAATTGTCTTTTCGTGTGGCAGATATTGAAAATACTCATGTGATATGCGAATATTTAATAGGATTTACGCGTACAACGAGCCAAAGTCCGTGCTTGCACGAGACCCTGGCGGCTGTCGCGATAACTTGAGAAAATCACGAAGAGAGTTTCTCAGGTTGTGGGAGCACATAGTGCGGAGCAATCCGCAGGCATCATAATTGGGGACTTTTGACCCTGATATAATGCACATGCAATTAATTATATGAAAAAAAAGGAGGAGTAGTATGGAAGAATTAAAATCAGCAAAGTATTTAAGAAGACGAAAAATAATGTGTCGTATTATTGGAGTGGCAGTTGCGGTATTTGGTGTATGGTTATGGAGCGCTGGCAACTGGAGTGAGTTTTGGATTAGTGTTGGAACGGTAATATTGATTATTGGTATAGCAATATGGATGATGGGTTCACCACAGGATTACAATTCTTCTACCGATGTATGCGCCATGATTAGTATGGACATACCGAAAACAATTGAAGAATTTTATGAAGCTTTCAAAACAATTGACACACCTCTTGGCTCATGCTGGCTTGGGAAATTCTATACAATGAAGCAGACTGCGTTAGTCTGGGGACCTGATAATAATGGACAGTTTCTTTATTTCTGGATTACAAATGCCGGAATTACAGGTTATTTAGGTTATTCGTTTTTGGATAGTTTAATTAAAAAAAGGATAAATGAGCCGCTTATCCCTGTTTCAGAAAATTTTGGAGATAATCTTGCAGAATGTGTGTGTTATAATTCAGATGTTGTTTTGCTGCAAAAACAGTTAAAAGAAAGTCTTGAGAATTTTGCAAAGACGGGTGTTCCTTTGGAAATTAAGGAGTCCAACCCATCTGAAGTCTACTATTTTTCAGAGGATTTTAAGCTGACAGGGCAGAAATTTGAGTTATATGATAAAGATGGCAATGTTTTATATGAAGTTAATGGAACAATGCCGCTCATTAATTTATATATTTATGACAATAATCATGAAGAAATTTTTAAAATGACTAAGGAAATAGGTCAGGTATTAACAAAATACAAATTTTATTATAAAGGTGAACCGTACGGTGTGTTGGAGAAACAGTTTAAGCTTGTCAGACATAAATTTGAGATGGATATCAATGAAGGAAAACTTGAACTTACAGAGTACACAGGTTCTATCGGACATAATTATACGGTTACTGTCAATGGAGAAATTATAGGTTCAATAATGGACGATTTGAAAATTAATATGCCAAATATTGTTTATGATAATGCTGTACTTATGGTTTATGATAAGAAGTATCTGCCACTATTGACAGCTATGGCGGTCATGGTGGCAAGAGAGATTGCAAGAGATGAAGATAAATAGTAATTAAGCATAAAAATGTGTTTTAAAAATTTACCGGAGGTTTTGTATGATAAAAAAGAAAATTATCAGGCTCGCTTTAATTATGAATATGCTGATTATTCTTGCCGGGTGTTCATCTGCTAAGGATATAGAGTTTTCAAGTGCAGATGAAGCCAAAGATGCATTAAATAATGCTGCTACTACTTATGTAGAAGGAGATTTGGGTAATGTTAATCAGGAAGGCAATATTAAAGCAGATGATAAAGTAGCGGCATATTTAAAAGAAGAGGGTTTTTTTAATAGTAGATGGAATGTCATAATAGATGGTGAAAACTGGTTTTATATTAAATTTGTAACAGATGACCCGATAAATGATGTAGAGGGAGTGATTTCCGGAACTACATATGGATATTATGATGAGAATGATAAATGTCTTGGATATGCCCAGTCGCAATGTATAACAACCGCAGACGGTGACAGGGATTACTATATGGTTTTTCTTGATGCAGATGGAAATGCTAAAGAATATTATTCAAAAGAAGACGGAAGTGTGCTGTATGATAAGGACGCAAATGTCATTGCATATGGCGATGCAGAAAAGAATCGCATATTGAGTGATAAATGTCATGTAAAAATTGACATGGAAGAGGATTGTGATATTTCAGTTGATTTTATGGATAAAATGGCTATGTACATTTTGCTGTACAGTGATTTAGATGATGCGTATTCTGATTAAAAGTGTCATTTTCACATAACTATCACTTAGATTTTACTTAAATAACAGCTTTTTTCCATTTATAATACAATAAAGCTTTCTATAATAGCCTCATAAAGTTAATAAATGCCGGGGTAAAAGGGTATATGAACACAGTTGGTTATTTCGGTGAATTTAAGGAGGTTTTATTATGCGAAAAAATTGGCTTAAAATTACAGCATTTGCAATGGCAGTTACATTAGGAAGTTTTCAGGTGTGTGCGGCAGATGCAGGTATGGGATTTGGAAATCAGCAGGAAGGTCAGATGCCGGGAGGTAATGCTTGGGGCGGAATGCCGGGTGGAACAACAGGCGGCAGTTATTCACATGGCAGTTCAGAAACTGTAACAGAGGATATGCTTGTTACAGAATCTGCAATCCCTTCAGATTATACTGTAAACAGTGATATACAGGGAGATGCAGAAGATGGAGATTATGTAAGTTATTTTAACAACGATTCAATTGAAAATGTTTATATTGATATTGATGAAAATAACTGGAATTATATGTTACAGAATGCAACTGATAAGCCTGCCGTACTTACAAATTCAGTAACAATCGGTGGTGAAACAGTACAGTATGCAGGAATTAAAACAAAAGGAAATTTGACATTATCATCTGTATGGAATTCAGACAGTGACAGATTCAGCTTTACCGTAAATTTTGGTAAATATATTAAGAAGAAAACATATGGTAAAACTCAGAATTTCCATGGACTTTCAAAAGTAGCATTTAACAATATTTATGGTGATGCATCTTTGATGAAAGAGTATTTATCATATGAACTTATGACAAAAATGGGTGTTGATACACCATGTTACAGCCTTGTTAATTTATATGTGAATGATGAATTATGGGGCGTTTACATGATGGTTGAATCAATTGATGATTCACTCACTGAAAGAACTCTTGGTGAAAAGAGCGATTATCTTGTTAAACCTGAATCTTCAGGTGGCGATTTAGTATATGACAGTGCACTTGATGAGTATATTGATGAAAATGGCGATTTTAATTTTGACGATATAGAATATCCGACTGATTCATCAAATCCTCTCTATAAATATAATGGTCTTTGGGAAAATGACGAAGATACATTTGATGATGTAAAGGATATGCTTCCTACAGTATTTAAATGGATGAAGCAGTTGAATGAATTAAGCAATACAGAAGATGCAAATACAGATGATTATATTGAACAGCTTGAAAGTATAATGGACGTTGACAGCATTTTAAGATATTTTGCGGCAAACACTTATCTTGTTAACCTTGACAGCTATCAGTCAGAAAAAATGCAGAATTATGCACTTTATATGAGCAAAGAAGGTGTTGCACATATTTTACCGTGGGATTACAATTATTCATTTGGTGGATATGGTGTAAGCAATGCTGCTGAAATGGTTAATTTCAGCATTGACAATCCGGTTGTTGATGTTACATTGGCAGAAAGACCGCTTTTGAATGTTCTTCTTCAGAACGATGAATTAAAAGCAAAATATGAACAGTATTTATCAGATTGCTGCATTATTGCAAGTGAAGGCGGAACAACAAGTGACGGTGAAACTTATGAAGCTGATAACTTTGCAACAATACTTGCAAAATATGCAGAAACATTAAATGAAACATACGGAAATGACCCTACAGCTTTTTATACTGTAAGTCAGTATCAGTCAGCAACAGAAAATCTTACAGCATTGATAAAAGACAGAACAACAGCAGTTTTACAGCAGCTAGACGGAAATGATGAAGAAATTTCTACAAATGTAAGTTTATCTGCAATAGGAAATACTGTAGGTGGAGCAGGCGGCAACCCTGGTGAAGGTGGCGGACCTGGAGGAAATGGACAGCCGTGTGGCAATGGTCAGATATCAGATTCAACATTGACAGATGATAAAACAGGAATTTCAATAACAGGTCAGTTTATGCCGGGAAGTGAATTATCAGTTTCAGAAATGTCAGACGGTACAGAATATGACACAGCAAAATCATTGTTAGAAAATGTTGGAGACAACTTCAAATTATATAATATAGCAACAAGCAATTCTACAGTAAGCGGAGGAGCCGCACAGATGCCAGGCGGAAACGAAGTAAGCGGAGGAGCCGCACAGATGCCGGGCGGAAATCAGGTCAGCAGTTCTGCGATAAGTTTTGAGATTAAGTTTGATGAAACTCAGAGCCTTAGCGGTGTCAGTGTTTACTACATTGATACACAGAATAACAAAGCTGAAAAAATGGACACAACAGTCTCAGGCAGCAGCATAACTTTTGAATATTCACAGCTTGGATTATTTGCAATTGTATATGGAGATAATTCAAATAATGGAAATGGAACAACTTCAGAATATGAAAAAGGTGACATTGATAACAGCGGAAAAGTAGATTTGACAGATGCATTATTATCACTTAAGGCTGCTCTTGGAATAATCGAACTTGATGACGAACAGGCAGCAGCAGCCGATGTAAATGGTGATAATTCAGTAGATTTAACAGATACTGTAATGATTTTAAAAATCGCACTTGGAATATCTGCTGAATAATATAAGATAACAGATTATAAGAGCAAAAAGCACATAATAATTTGCAATATATAGAACTCCCTTAGCTGTGGGGAAGACTGGAGTGATTCCAGAACTCATAGCTAAGGGAGTTTTTGTTTGTATTTATCAGTTTGTATTAATCAGTTTGTATTAAACGTCCCAGCTATTTAAATATTTTTCCTGAACATCAGTTAATTTATCGATTTCAAGATTCCAGAACTTAAGTTTGCGGCATGCAACTTCATTGTCAACTTCTTTTGGAACAACGATAATTTTTTCATTGAGCTCATCTTTGTGCTGTACAAGATAAAGTGCACTGAGTGCCTGGATTGCAAAACTCATATCCATAATTTCAGCCGGGTGTCCGTCACCTGCAGCGAGATTAACAAGGCGGCCTTCGCCGATAACATAAAGCCAATTTCCGTTAGGCATTTTGTAACCGTCAATATTGTTTCTTGCAAGTTTGCTCTCAACTGCAATTTCTTTAAGACCGGCAACATCTACTTCTACATCAAAATGACCGGCATTACAAAGAATCGCACCGTCTTTCATTACTTTAAATGATTTTTCTGTAATGACATCGCGGCAGCCTGTAACTGTAATGAAAAAATCACCGATTTTAGCAGCTTCTTCCATTTTCATAACTTTGAAACCGTCCATGACTGCTTCCATAGCTTTGATTGGGTCAATCTCAGTAACGATTACAGAAGCACCGAGACCTTTGGCGCGCATTGCAACACCTTTACCGCACCAGCCGTATCCGGCAACAACAACATTTTTACCGGCAACAATTAGGTTAGTTGTACGGTTGATACCGTCCCATACAGACTGGCCTGTTCCGTAACGGTTGTCGAATAAATGTTTGCAGTCTGCGTCATTAACCATAACCATTGGGAATTTAAGGGCATTTTCTTTTGCCATTGATTTAAGACGGATAATACCTGTTGTAGTTTCTTCGCAGCCACCTATAACATTAGGTATAAGTTCAGGGTGTTTGTTATGAATGAGATGAACTAAGTCACCACCGTCATCAATAATAATGTTTGGACCACATGAAATAACCTGTTCAATGTGATGTTCGTATTCTTCGGCTGTTGTTCCATGCCATGCAAATACATTAAGTCCGTCATGAACTAAAGCAGCAGCAACATCGTCCTGAGTAGATAAAGGGTTACTTCCTGTAATGTACATTTCAGCACCGCCGGCTGCTAATACTTTACAAAGATAAGCAGTCTTTGCCTCTAAATGAATAGAAAGTGCAACTTTAAGTCCGCTGAAAGGCTTTGTCTCAGAAAATTCTTCTTCAATACTGCGTAAAATAGACATGTTCTGTTTTACCCAGTCAATTTTTCTCTTGCCGCTTTCCCACAAGTTAATATCACGAATTTCGCTCATTTATTAATCCTCCTAAAAATATAAGCTGTTTTTATAATTGTAAAGTTATGGTCAAAAACCACCAATTATGATGCCTGCGGATTGCTCCGCACTCCTACCCGATATTCGCATATTGTGGGATTAACATCACACTTTTCTGCGAATATCGGGGCGGGTCACAAAGTCTTTCATCCACCTATGAGCAGGCTCATGTGGGTTTAGACATTTTGACCCTGGCATCTTTTTAATAATATCATGGGAAAATAATAAATGCAAGCAGCAGTGTTTATTGTGGTTGTAGATATTGTATCCTTCTTAGATGCGAAGTTTGGAATTACATTTAAGCACTAAAAAATCCTGCCTATATGTCAACATCAGATATAAAATGGAACTTCACTAAGTTTATTATTAATAAGATGGTGAGGTTGTTGAGAGATTTGAGCAAACAACAGATATGGACATAGTTACTATTTGTACAAGATATTTTATTATGTAACTAAATATAATTTTGGTTATTGGGTATTGACAGAATTTAATGACAAGAGTATAATGCAAAATGACAAAATAAGTTGTCATTATAGCAATGAAAATTGTCAAATTGATAATAAAAGTTGTCATATGGAGGTGTAGTATGATACTGCGAAATCGTCTGAAGGAACGCAGGGCTGCGCTAGGTGTCAATCAGCAGGAGATGGGAAGACTGTGTGGAGTGTCAAGGCAGACAATCAGTCTTATAGAAAGGGGCGATTATTCGCCATCAGTCACTCTTGCATTAACGATTGCAAAAGTATGCGGAGTTACCGTTGAAGAGGTATTTTATTTACAGGAGGAAGATAATGATGGGAAATGAAGAAATTAAGAAAGCAAACAGAAAGGCGTTGCCTAAGTTCATACTGCTTTGTATTATAGGAGCTATAATCGGAGGCATAGCTGGGTATCTTGTTGGAGCAAATGGAATTGATACAATGTCAGGAAATTTTAAAGCGGTGGTTAGTAATTATGTAGTAGTAACTGCACCTTGGATTATGCTTGCTATTGCAGTTATAATTCCTATAGTGTTAGTGCCATACTACAAGAAGGCTAAGAAGCAGTTATCACAGTGGGATGGTGAAGACGAAGAAGTATCAGATAGTGTCGAAGAGAAGCTTTCTATAATTCAATGGGTTTCAAGTGGAGCACTTATAATTTCATATTTTCTTATTGCGGCATCATATTCAGGTGGTACAACAATATTTGAAAGCGTTAACAATATGTTAGGATTAACTGTCAGCATTGCAGCATTTTTAGGAATTATGGCAGAGGTTGTTATTATACAGCAGAAAAGTGTTGACTGTGTAAAGATAATGAATCCTGAAAAGACGGCATCGGTATATGATATGAAGTTCCAGAAGAAATGGCTTGAAAGCTGTGATGAAGCAGAGAAGATTATAGTTGGGAAATGTGCATTTAAAGCATTTAATATAACAAATAGTATGTGCAGTGTACTTGCAGTTATTCTTGCAATCAGTGCACTTATGTTTGGAATTGGTTTTCTTCCCTCATTTGTTGTATGCCTTATATGGATAGTTAATATGTCAATATATTGCAAAGAATGTCTGAAATATTCAAAATCTGGTAACAAGATTATGTAGATAAATATTGTCCAGAAAGATTTCAATAGTAAAATATATAATTATTTTAATATTATTTATGTAATTAACCCACAAAAAGTGCGTAATTGTTTAATTTCCAGTAATTGATATTATAAAATGTAATCGGCAACAGCCGAAAATTAAAATCTGGAGGGATAACAAAATGATAAAAGAATATCAGATAACCGTAAACGACAGTGTTTTTCGGACAAAGCGTCAGGGTCTGCATATGGGAATTCTTTTTATCGGGTGTTTTATCGGACTGTTATTATTATACAGTCTGGTTACCGATATATGGAACCTTCGAAATACATATGTGGAAGAATTTATGCCTGAAGTGGCACTTGTTATTTCTGTTTTGATTGTTTTGTTATATTATTTTATCAGAGAGAAACGGACAAATGGTGTGATGCAACTGAATATAAGTTTCCTGAATGATTCTCTTAAAATTATTATTAATCGAAAGCAGTATGTTATAAAATATACTGATATAACCGAGGTTTGTAAAATAATGGTTATTGACCGTATGCATGATGAAAAAGGCTGTTACAGAATGAAAATAAAATGCCATGGCAGGAGTAATCTGGAATTTGAAACAACGCAGCAGGAGTATGATGCTCATTTAGACTTTGAAAAGACAGAGCTGTTTAATTTTTATGAAGCATGTAAGAAAGCCGGATTGAAGTGCTGCTAATTTTTCAGGGTAAACAACAAACAATGAACTTTCTGTGAAACTCTCCCTAATAACACTTTTTCTATTTAAATATATCTAAAAATGGCATATACGAAAAATGTGGAAAAACTGTGTAAACTAGGCTTGTGTACTTGACGATTACTAATAAAACATGTTAAAATCATCTTTGGATATTTACAAGGGACTTGAATAAGGAAAGTAATGGAGGTTGAAAGATGATGACACAGAATTTAGCACATACAGTTGAAACAGCTGCATTTACGGGGGATAACAGTCATGCAACATTATTTATAGTAATTATGGTAATCATGGCAGTTATTATTGTTGGAATGGTAGTATTCTCAGTTATAAGTTCTAAGAAGAATAAGACAACTATTGAGGTAATACCTAAAGAAAAACAGGAAAATTCTGATAAAGAAGAATAATTAACTAAGATACCTCGCAGCGGGCTGCGAGGTATTTTAAGATTGAACAGATACAGGCCGGACAAAATTGATTAGACATAAATAACCATAGGAGGAATTTAAGTGGCAACAGCCTCGTCAACAAAGGAAAAAGTAAGGACAAAACTAAAAGTGCCAAAAAGGTATAATGTTGTTATGCATAATGACGATTTTACACCAATGGATTTTGTTGTTGAGATACTAATACAGCTTTTTAATAAGGGGAATGATGAAGCGGTTTTACTTATGTTAACTGTGCACAGGCGGGGAAAAGCAGTTGTAGGAACTTATTCCTATGATATTGCACAGTCTAAAGTGAATGCAGCTATGTTTCGCGCTAAGGAGAAAGGTTATCCATTTCGGGTGACTTGTGAAGAAGCATAAGGGAGTGATTCGTAAATGAATTTGTCTAAACAGGTAGAAAGTTTGATTTTGCAGATGAGCGTGTTTGCAAAAGAACATAATCATGAATTTGTTACACCAGAGCATCTGTTATATGTGATGCTCAGTGATAAAGATTTTTCTGCTGCATTTAAAAATTGCGGCGGAAATATAGAGGCACTTAAAAATGATCTGGAAAATTATTTTGAAAAAGAATTAACTGAGACGGAAGAAGGATTACCGAAGCTCAGCACACAGATGGAACAGCTTTTGTCGGCTGCTGAGTCAAGGGCAATAGCCTGTGAAAAATTTGTTGTAGAACTACCGCATATAGTAAGTTCTTTTTCCATATTAGAAGATAGCTATGCAGTATATTTTATTGCAAAACAGGAAATAGAAATAGTTGATTTGCTTTATGAATTATGTGAATTAATAGATGCGGACACATATTCCTTTGGAAATTTTGATGATTTTGAAGATGATGAGCCTTTTCCATTTTCTACAGAAGGCTTTGGAATGGACAATGCCAAATGGGAAGATTATGTGACATGCATGAACGACGAAGTCGAAGAATATACACCACTGATAGGAAGAGAACAGGAAATAGAGCGTACAATGCAGGTTTTGTGCCGCAAAGAAAAAAATAACCCTCTTCACATAGGAGAAGCCGGTGTTGGAAAGACGGCAATAACTAAAGGTCTTGTACAGCGGATTGCAGCAGGAAATGTACCTGCACAATTGAAAAACACAAAAGTCTATTCGCTTGACATAGGAACATTGCTGGCTGGTACACAGTACCGTGGAGATTTTGAAAAGAGATTTAAGAAAGTAATGGACGGATTGTCAAAAGAAGAGAGGCCTATAGTTTATATAGATGAAATTCATAATATTGTAGGAGTCGGTGCAGTTAATGGCGGCTCGTTAGACCTGTCTAACCTGTTAAAGCCTTATCTGACTGATGGCAGCATAAGATTTATCGGTGCTACTACATATGAAGAATATAATAAACATTTTGCAAAGAGCAAAAGTCTTTTAAGAAGATTTCAGAATATTGATGTTAAAGAACCTTCAATAGAAGAGACAATTGGTATTTTAAACGGACTTAAGAAGTCTTATGAAAAATATCATGGAGTTAAATATAATAAAGGTGTTATTGAGCATGCGGTTATTCTCAGTGATAAATATGTAAATGAGAGATACCTTCCTGATAAGGCTATTGATTTAATAGATGAAGCAGGAGCATATCGCTGTCTGCATCCGTTGGAGCAGAAAACACAGAGCATAGATAAAAAACTTATCGAGGATATTCTGGCAAAAACATGCAATATACCAAAACAGACAGTTGAATCAGATGAGATGGACAAGCTTGCAAATCTCGAAAATTCACTGAAAAAAGAAATTTTTGGACAGGACGAGGCTGTTAATGAAGTAGTTAATGCAATAAAGCTTGCAAGATGTGGCCTGAATGAAGAAAATAAAACAATTGCAAATTTGTTATTCGTAGGACCTACAGGTGTTGGAAAGACAGAAATTGCAAGATGTCTTGCAAAAAATCTTGGAATAGAGCTTGTAAGATTTGATATGAGTGAGTATGCGGAGAAGCATGCGGTTGCAAAGCTTATAGGAGCACCGGCGGGTTATGTCGGATATGAAGAAGGCGGACTTCTTACTGATGCGATAAGAAAGACACCGCATTGTGTATTGCTTCTTGATGAAATAGAAAAAGCGCACAGCGATATTTATAATGTGCTGTTACAGCTTATGGATTATGCAACACTTACTGATAATCAGGGAAAAAAGGCTGATTTCAGAAATGTCATACTAATCATGACCTCAAATGCCGGAGCAAAATTTATTGGAAAATCACAGATTGGTTTTGAGAGTATTCCGGCTGGTGCGGTTGTAGTTGACGAAGAATTGAAGCGTATTTTTTCTCCTGAATTTAGAAATCGTCTTACGAAAATTATTAACTTCAGATTTGTTGATGAAAAAATGGCAATGCGCATTATAGATAAACAGCTTAATTTGTTTATTGCAAAGCTCAGCCGTAAAAATATACATGTGGCGGTTGATGAAAGTGTACGCACATATTTGAAGGAAAATGGTATAAATTCAGAGTCTGGTGCAAGAAAAATATCACATTTGATACAGACAGAGATTAAACCGGTATTTGTCGACCTTATGCTTTTTGGAGCTTTAAAAAAAGGTGGAGAATGCCGATTAGTATATGAGAAAGGAAAATTTTGCTGCAAAATTTTACATCGAATGTCACATCGACAGAAGGTAAAAGGATAGCAAATCAAGGTGAAAAAAATGAGTGAAAACATGAGCGATTTGGAGAAGGAAGCTTTTTCGCCGAAAAAAGATGAATCAGCAAAAGAAGAAATAAAGAAAGAAATAAAAAATGCTGATAATAAGAAAAAAGTTGTAGCCAAAGAAATTTTAAGCTGGGTAGAAGTGATTTTGGTATCTCTCGCCCTTGCATGGATACTTGGAAATTTTATAATTATGAATGCCTATATTCCGAGTGCTTCTATGGAAAATACGCTTACAGAAGGCGACAGGGTAATTGGTTCAAGATTATCTTATAAATTTCATGAGCCTGAGCGTGGAGACATAATAATGTTTAAATTCCCAGATGATGAAAGCAGAGATTTTATCAAGAGAATTATTGGTCTTCCGGGAGAAACAGTTACTATCAAGGGAGGAAAAGTATACATTGACGACAGTCAGATTCCGCTTGATGAAGAATATTTGAAGGAAACTCCTTTTGAAGAAGATATAGGTCCTTTCGAGGTGCCTGAAGACAGTTATTTTGTCATGGGAGATAACAGAAATAATTCACATGATTCAAGATACTGGAATAATCATTTTGTAAAGAAAGAAAAAATTCTTGCAAAAGCCATAGTAAGATGGTTCCCTGTTACTAAGATTGAATGGCTGGCACAGTAATATGGCAGGAATTCTTTATAATAAATTAAAAAAATACAGCAGTGGGGATATGTATCCGTTTCATATGCCCGGTCATAAAAGAAATCCGGTTATTTCATATATACCTTCGGATATTGATATAACTGAAATTGATGGTTTTGATAATCTGCATCATGCTGAGGGCATTTTAAAAAATGCAATGGAAGAAGCAGCAGAGTATTACGGGGCAAGACGGACATGGTATCTTGTAAATGGAAGTACAAGTGGATTGCTTATCGCAATAAGTGCCGCCGCTAAGAATCACGGAGGCACTGTTGTTATGGCAAGGAACTGTCATAAAGCAGCTTATCATGCGGCATTTCTTAACCGCATGAAGATAAAATATGTTTATCCGGATAACTGCTGTGATGATGGAAAATATTTGTCAGGCAGTATCCCGGCTGACAGTGTTTTAAATGCTATTAATAGCAGTACAGATGTGAAGGCTGTAGTTATAACATCACCGACATATGACGGTGTCGTAAGTGACATTGCTTCAATATCGGAAATATGCCATAAAAAAGGCATTCCTTTGATTATTGATGAAGCGCATGGAGCCCATTTTGTACTGCATGAAAAATATGCAAATCAGAACATAAGTGCGTTGCATCTGGGAGCAGATGTGGTTATTCACAGTCTGCATAAGACATTGCCATCAATGACACAGACCGCACTTATGCATTTACAGGGTGATTTTATTTCAGAGACTGAGCTGGACAGATACAGTTCAATTTATCAGACAAGCAGTCCGTCATATGTTATGATGGCAGGTATTGATAGCTGTATAGATTTTTTGAAGCAGAATGGCAGAGAATATTTTGAAAATTATCAGAAAAACCTTAAAGATTTTTATGACAGGGCAGCACAATTAAAAAATATTAAGGTTTACATAAATAATGCGGATAATACTGATATATTTTATAAAGATAATTCAAAAATTCTTATTTTCTGTGGCGGGCTTATTGATAAAAGAACTGAAAAAAAATGCGATGGACAATGGCTGTATGAAGAGCTTATGGACAAATATC
>CAJJNI010000029.1 GCA_905193085.1 uncultured Lachnospiraceae bacterium
CTTGACTGCGCTTTTATACTGAAAATCTGTCATTTATGGTTCGCTTTTTGTCAGACAGGTTTTGATGAAGCTACAGTAATAGGCGTTGCAAAGCAGGTAAAACAGCTTATTGATAAGAATATACAGGTTTCTATTGTTATTGGCGGAGGTAATTTCTGGCGAGGAAGAACAAGTGAGAATATCGACAGAACAAAAGCTGACCAGATAGGAATGCTTGCTACCGTGATGAACTGTATTTATGTTTCTGAAATTTTCCGCTCAGAAGGAATGAAGACATCAGTTTTTACTCCATTTGCATGTGGAAGTTTTACAGAGCTTTTCAGCAAGGATAAGGCAGTGAACGCAATGGAAGAAGGTGTTGTAACTTTCTTTGCAGGCGGTACGGGACACCCATATTTTTCAACAGATACAGCTACTGTTTTAAGAGCAATAGAGATAGAAGCAGATGTGATTTTACTTGCAAAAGCAATTGACGGTGTCTATGACAGTGACCCGAAAATTAATCCTGATGCGGTTAAATATGATGAAATATCTATTAATGAAGTTGTGGCAGACAAGCTTGCAGTTGTTGATATGACAGCTTCTGTTTTATGTATGGAAAACAAAATGCCAATGATGGTATTTGGACTTAATGAAGACAACAGCATTGTAAATACAGTTTCAGGCAAATTTAATGGAACTAAAGTTACCGTGTAATATAATAAATGGAGGAAAATATAATGGATGAAAGATTAACACAATATGAAGATAAAATGGAGAAAAGTGTTCAAAACCTTATAGATGAATTTTCAACAATACGTGCAGGCCGTGCTAATCCACATATTCTTGATAGAATTACCGTAGATTACTATGGAACACCTTCCTCATTACAGCAGGTTGCAAATGTTAATGTACCGGAAGCGAGAATGATTCAGATTCAGCCATGGGAACCTTCTTTAGTAAAAGAAATTGAAAAAGCAATTCTTTGTTCTGATTTGGGACTTACTCCAACTAATGATGGAAAGGTTATCCGTCTTGTATTTCCTGAACTTACAGAAGAGAGAAGAAAAGAGCTAGTTAAAGATGTCAAAAAGCGTGGGGAGAATGCTAAGGTTGCTGTAAGAAATATTCGTCGTGATGGAAATGATGCTGTTAAGAAATTAAACAAAGCAGATGAGATTTCAGAAGATGAAGCTAAGCAGTTAGAAGACCAGATTCAGAAGCTTACAGATAAATATGTTGCCGAAGTGGATAAAGCTGTAGAAGAAAAATCAAAAGAAATTTTAACAGTGTAACAGTTAAGTATTCGCCCAATGAAAGAGTTCTATTCATTGGGCGATAAGTTTAATATTAAACAAAGAATCAGGAGGATAATATATGAGTATTCCAAATCATGTTGCCATTATTCTTGACGGAAATGGAAGATGGGCAAAAAAAAGAGGGATGCCAAGAAATTATGGACATGCACAGGGGGCAAAGAATGTTGAAGTGATTTGTCGTGCAGCACATAATATGGGCATAAAATATTTAACATTTTATGCATTTTCAACTGAAAACTGGAACAGACCAAAAGATGAAGTTGATGCATTGATGAAGCTGCTTCATAATTATATGAAGACATGTCTTAAGACTGCTGGAAAGAATAATATGAGAGTCAGGGTAATTGGCGACAGAACCAGACTTGATGAGGCGACTCAGAAGAGAATCGTACAGTTGGAAGAAGCATCAAAACAGTATGATGGACTTAATATGACAATTGCGATTAATTATGGAAGCCGTGATGAAATTGTACGGAGCATAAAAAAATATGCTGCTGATTGTGTTGACGGGAAGGAAAATCCGGACAATTTAACAGAAGACAAATTTAACAGTTATTTAGATACATGTGACCTTCCGTATCCTGACCTTTTAATTCGTACAAGTGGAGAACAGAGACTTTCAAATTATCTTTTGTGGCAGCTTGCGTATTCTGAATTTTACTTTACTGATGTACCATGGCCTGATTTTAAAGAAAAAGATTTGCAGCTGGCGGTAGAAGCATATCAGAAGAGAGACAGGAGATTTGGAGAAGTTAAGGAGGATTAAATATGTTTAGAGACCGATTGTTAAGCGGTATTGTATTGGTTGTAATAGCCGCTGCGGGAATGTATTTTGGAGGAATGCCCCTGTTTTTAGGTATTATGATAATTTCTCTTATCGGACAGATGGAATTGTATCGTATAATGAAGCTTAATAAAAGTGCGGCAGGCATATGTGGTTATGCGGCAACCATTTTTTATTATGTAATGTTATATTTTATCAAAGATGCGCAGAATTATTTTCTGTATTTTGCAATGTTACTTATAGTTGTTTTAATGGCTGTATATGTGTTTACTTATCCTAAATTTAAAACCCAGGAAATAATGTTGGTGTTTTTCGGAGTGTTCTATGTTTCTGTCATGCTTTCATTCGTATATCTTACAAGAGAGCTTGAACATGGAATATGGTTTGTCTGGTTTATATTCATAAGCTCATGGGTAAGCGATACATTTGCTTATTGCGTGGGAATGATTACAGGTAAAACAATTGGAAATCATAAAATGTCTCCTAAATTAAGTCCTAAGAAATCTATTGAAGGTGCAGTTGGCGGTGTTGCAGGTTCAGTTATTTTTGGCTGCGTATATGGAAATATTATAGCAGATAATTTAAACGGACTTGCTAATCCTGTTTTGGCACTTGGACTGCTTGCAGGTGTAGGAGCACTTATTTCAATGGTCGGTGATTTGGCGGCTTCAGCAATAAAGAGAAATTTTGATGTTAAAGATTATGGAAAACTTATTCCGGGTCATGGTGGAATTTTGGACAGATTTGACAGTGTAATATTTACTGCTCCGATAATTTATTTTCTTGCATCAGAAATTCTGCCAAAATTTTAGGATTATATTCAGATGAATTAAAATTAGTGAAAGTTGGTTGACATAATGAGAAAAATAGGGATTTTAGGTTCGACAGGTTCTATTGGAACACAGACACTTGAGATTGTAAGAGAACACAAAGACATTGAGGTGGTTGCTTTATCGGCGGGCAGCAATATAGCTAAATTAGAGGAACAAATCAGAGAATTTAATCCAAAGGCTGCAGTTGTTTATGATGATAAGCGTGCAAAAGAACTCTCAGACAATGTCAGTGATTTAGATGTTAAAGTCTTATCGGGAATGGACGGTCTGATAGAAATTGCGCAGATGTCAGGTTATGACATTCTTGTAACTGCAATTGTTGGAATGATTGGAATTGTTCCTACAATTCATGCAATTAAGGCTAAGAAGGATATTGCACTTGCGAATAAAGAAACTTTAGTTACTGCCGGTCATATAATAATGCCGCTTGCTAAAGAATATGGGGTAAAAATATTACCTGTTGACAGTGAGCACAGCGCCATTTTTCAGTCCATGAACGGTGAGAAAAGGGAACAGGTTGAAAAACTTATAATAACAGCATCAGGTGGGCCATTTCGAACTCTTCCAAAAGATAAGTTTAAAGAAATTAAACTTGAAGATGCATTAAAACATCCTAATTGGACAATGGGACAGAAGATAACTATTGATTCAGCAAGTATGGTAAATAAAGGACTTGAAGTTATGGAAGCAAAATGGCTGTTTGACATGGATTTAGAACATATAGAGGTTGTAGTCCACCCGCAGAGTGTTATTCATTCAATGGTCGAATACAAAGACGGTGCAATAATTGCGCAGCTTGGTACCCCTGATATGAAGATTCCTATTCAGTATGCTCTTTACTATCCGGACAGAAGAAATTTAGGCGGAACAAGACTCGATTTTGCAAAGTTGGGACAGATGACATTTGAAGCTCCTGATTTCGACAAATTTGAAGGACTGTCACTTGCATTTGATGCAGCGAAAGAAGGCGGTTCCATGCCTACTGTATTTAATGCTGCAAATGAAAGAGCCGTTGCCAAATTTCTGGCAGGAAAAATAAAATTTGTCCAGATTCCTGAAATAATAAGATATTCAATGCAGAACCATAAAGTTATAATAAATCCTACTGTAGAAGATATACTAGAATTAGAACGCTCAACATATGAATTAATAGAAAGCAGGTGGTAATTTGAAAATTGTTATTGCAATTATAATATTCAGTGCAATTATTCTTTTCCATGAACTGGGTCATTTTTTGCTTGCAAAAAGGGCAGGCATAAAGGTAAATGAATTTTCACTCGGTCTTGGACCAAAGTTATGTGGTTTTCAAAAAGGAGATACTTTTTACTGTATTAAGCTTCTGCCTTTTGGCGGGGCATGTGTGATGGAAGGCGAAGACGAAGCATCAGATAAAGAAGGTGCTTTTAACACTAAATCTGTCTGGGCAAGAATTTCAGTTGTTGCTGCAGGACCGATATTTAATTTCATACTTGCATTTTTCCTTGCAATTATTGTTATTTCACTTGCAGGATTCGATTCAACAAAGGTTCATGGACTGATAGATGATTATCCGGCAGCAGAAGCAGGAATGCAGGTCGGTGATAAAATAACAAAAATAAATAATGAAAAAGTGTATGTAGGTCGTGAAATCTCTCTCTTTTTGCAGCTTCATTATGGTGAAACATTCGATGTGACATATGAAAGAGACGGTAAAAAATATACAACAACTATTGAGCCAAAGCTTGATGAGGAAAGCGGGAAATATTATGCTGGTTTTAGAGGACTTAATGTAAGAGAAAAAGGAAATGCACTTCAGGTTTTAAAATACAGTGCTCTGGAAGTCAGATACTGGATAAAGACAACATACAAGAGTCTTGCAATGTTATTTACGGGAAAGGTTAAAATGAATGATTTGTCAGGGCCTGTCGGAATAGTTGACGCAATAGGAAATACTTATGAGCAGAGTAAATCAGATGGTGTTTTGTATATATTTATAAATATGATAAATATGGCAATTCTTCTTACTGCAAACCTCGGTGTTATGAATTTACTGCCGCTTCCGGCACTTGATGGAGGAAGACTTGTATTTCTTATTATAGAAGCAGTGAGCAAAAGGAGAGTTCCTGAAAGGATTGAAGGCGCAGTTCATTTTGCCGGTCTTATGCTGCTTCTGTTACTGATGGTATTTATAATGGGAAATGATATATTTAAAATAATTACTAAATAATTGTGGAAATTTGTGACAAATTGTACTAAAGAAATAAAAAAGCTTGATTTATTGGTTAAAATTTAGTAAAATTATCTTGTTGTATTAATGTGTTAGTAACAAAATAAACAAAAACATTTTAAGAATGGAGGAAAAAAATGAAGAAGAATCTATCTAAAAGCACTAAATCTGCTATAGCCTTTACAATGGCAGCAGTTTTAGCAGTACCGGCAGTTTCAGTGTTATCATCAGCAAAGAATGTTTCTGCTGATGATTCAGTTGAAGTGCCTGAACCGGTTGCAGTTTATGATTTCAGTGATGACGAGAATGTGACATTTTCATCATTAGCAGTAAGCAATGCTGCAACAGTAACAGAGGACGAGAAGTATGGTAAAATTGTCAAACTTGATGCTTCTATTGCAGTAGAAGCAACTAAGGAAGCAGCCACAGCAACAACAATGTGGGCAGTTGATTATGACAAAGACACTACAATCGGAAGAGAAGATACTGAGAATTCACAGAGAGACCCTGAAGCTGTTTCAGGTGGTGTTGTAAGTATATTCAAGATTGAAAAAGACGACATTAACAGCTACAATATTAACAGCTCGTTAGAAGTAGAAAATCCATTTGCAGGAAGAACAGATTTAGTAGAAGATCCTGTAGGTTATTTAGATAACTATGCACCAATCTGGGAACAGGGTGTTACAGTTTCTTACTGGATGAAGACAAATGCTACAGCAGCTAAAGATACTGCTGAAAGCCCGATTCTTTCTTTTAACCGTGTTAAAGACGGAATGACACACAAAGATGACCGTGACAAACAGAGACTTGCAGATATTTATTATGCAGGAACTCATCCTGAATGGTTTGAAGTAAGTTATGAATCTCTTGATTATAGTGAGTTCGCTGCTAAGTATCCTAAGGTATCTGTAGATTCATTGTGGTCAGCTGTTTTTCCAACACAGAAGAGAGATATTCTTACAAGCTATGGTGTATTTGCATGTATGAATGAGAAGTTCCCTTCAGGTATGTATTATTACATTGATGAGAACAGTAATATGTTAGTAAAACAGGATCCTGGAAAAATTGACATTTCTAAATATAAAGATGTAACTGCAGAAGGAAGCCAGGCAAGATGGGGTACAGAAAAAGGATGTATGACATTCCTTGCATCAGGTGGATATGCATTTACAGAGACAGGCGCAGTAGAGAATGTTTACAAAGGAAACAAAGAGTATAAGGTTGAAAAAGAATCTGAAAGATATTTCCAGAGAAATACACTTCATGCTTATACATACCTTTCAAATGGCAAAGTAGATACTTATCAGCCATATGTAGATGAGAATGATGACCCACAGACAAGTCTTTTAGAGTCAGCAGAATGGCATTATATCACATATGTAGTTAAGAATGACAGTATTTCTCTTTATGTAGATGGTGTTGTTCAGGATGAGGCTATGTTTACTAACACAATGGCTGAGGCAACAGTTGAAGTTGGTGACAGCTTTAACAAAGGCTGGGGTTATCATAACTCAGCATCAGAAGCATTTATCAATGATATCATTAAAGAAAATGGTGGAGCAGGTATGTTCCAGCAGGGTGAAGCTTACCTTGTAGGTGGCAAATCAGCCAAAGAAAAAGAATCTAATATTCTTGTTAATGATAAAGGCGTTAAGTTAATTGGTTACAATGGAAATACAAATGCAGATACATTATTAGAGTATTTAACAGATGAAAATACTACACTCTGGATTGGTGAAGATGGTCCAAGTGCAGCAGCTGATTTACTTAATGTAGAATATGGTTCAAAAGCTGATACTTATGTAGGTGAAATATCATTCTATGATTTACCATTACAGGCAGATGAAGTCGCAGCTGCTTATGAAGCTGCTCTTGCTAAGGTAAATGGTGAAGAAGAACCTACACCAACAGCACCAGCAACAACAGCACCGGCAACAACAGCACCAGCAACAACAGCACCGGCAACAACAGCACCGGCAACAACAGCACCAGCAACAACAGCACCAGCAACAACAGCACCAGCAACAACAGCTCCAGCAACAACAGCTCCTGTAACACCAACACCAGATAAGGTTTTGGGTGATGCTAACTTAGATGGAAAAGTAACACTTGCTGATGTAACATTAATCCTTAAGGCAGCTCTTAATATTCAGCCGCTTGAAGGACAGGCATTAGTAAATGCTGATATGGATTCAGATGGAACTGTTTCTTTACAGGATACAGTTGCAGCACTTAAACTTGCACTTAATATTGTAAGCTAGTATAAGTGTTTAATGAAATAAATAATATTTAAATATATAATACCCCGTAGAATGCTGCGGGGTATTATGGTTATCATGAATCTGTAAGAAAATGTCGAGGACAGATTTTGCAGATATGTCAGAATACGGATATATTTTAGACTAGAGGTATTTATATGAATAAAAAGGGTATAACAAGAAAAATATATGCATTGATTTTGAGTTTACTTTGTCTTATATCAGCTGTTACTGTATACGCAGAAGACAATCAGGAAGAGCAGACAGTCAATCCTTTTAATGTTTCTGCTACAGAACCTGATTATGAAGGAAAATTTACGCTTAACATAAATATTTCTAAAAACTGTGTTGTAGAAGCGTTTAAAATAAGTGTTGAGTATGATGATGCAATGGTCAGCGTATCACAGGATACGAGTGCATATGGAAACTATTCTTCTTTTTTGGAAAAATATAATTCAAATGGTAGGGGAATCTGCCTTAATAATCATATTTATGACAGCAGAAAAGTTATTTTTACAGGAGCACAGCCCGATGAAGGTGAGGCAGCTTTAAGTGAGAATGATAAAGTCGCATATTTGAGACTTCAATGTATTTCGGAGGATAAAACATTTGATGAAATATTGAAATCTATATCTGTAAAAGTTGAAAACTGTTCTGATGGTAATGAAGATTTAGTTAAAACAAATCCTGAAATATTTGCTTCTTCAATGGAAATAAAACCAGGTGATACATCACAGGGAGAGGAATATCTGGCAGGTGATATAGATTTTAGCGGAAAAGTAGATTTGACAGATGCTTCTACATCTTTAAAAGCAGCACTTGGCATTATTTCATTAGATGAAAAAGCAACAATTGCGGCTGATGTTGATAAAAATGGTAAAGTAGATTTAACAGATACAATTTTAACATTAAAACTTGCACTTGGAATTGGATGATAATTGATGAATAATTATTTGAGAAAAATAACAAAAAAGATAGCTTCAGGTTGTCTGTTAATAGTTGTAATGATATGTTTGGAAATGGGGTTTGTTGCTTATGCGGCTGCAAATCCTGTTTCGCTATATATAAATGAAAATAACGGTGAATATGAAGCTGTTATATATTTAAAAGATAATCAGCAGATGAACGCATTTCAGATGAAGTTATTATATGATAAAAAAACAGTTCAGATAGATTCATATGATTTTGATGAAAGCTTTAAGAAAATATATAATGCACAGGGTAATGCGCTGATTAGATGCAGTATGAAAGATGACGGGTGTATAAGTTTCATTGGTGTGCAGACAGATGAAAACTGTGCAAATTTAAAGTCACAAAGTGATATAGCGTATGTCCGTTTTAAAATCAAAAAATCAGATGCCGGAGAGATTGCGGCTGCTCTAAACTCATTTATATTGAAAATTGAAGTTATAGAGGCAGACAACGGAAATATTGTTACAGATGAAAATGGCTGGGCGGTTCATGCTGTATATGAAAAAACAACAAACAATACTACGAATATAGAGAATAAGGCAGATGCTGATGATGAAAATGAAAATAATGCAGATGGCGGCAAAACAAAGTCTTCGGACAATGTTCCTGCTTCTGATTTAAATAATAGTGATGACAGTAATGATGTTTCTGATTTAAATAATAGTGATGACAGTAATGATGTTTCTGGTTTAGATAATGATGGTGATGATAGTAATAATGTTTCTGGTTTAGATAATGATGATGACAGTAATAATGCTTCAGATTTAAATAATAATGTTGCTGGTAATAAAACGGATACCAGTAAAGATGATGAGTTAAACGGTAATTCAAATAATAACACAGATAATTCAGATAATATAGCTGAAACACAGAATGAAAAATATGTTTCAGAATCACAGAAGGCTAATCATGATGATGTAATAAAAATTAAGACTGTTTCAGTGATTACAGCAATTGTTGTCTTTGTTATTATAGTCATATGTATTAATGTTGGGGGCAAAACCCCAAAATTATGATGCCTACGGATTGTTCCGCACTATGTGCTCCCACAACTTTAGAAACACTCTTTGTGAGTTTCATAAGTTACAAAGTCTTTTACCCACCGATGAGCAAGCTCATGTGGGTAAAAGACCTTTTGCCTCTGACATCATAAATTAAAAATAATAGAAAAGACAGCATGGGTAAAAATAATTTAAGGCTAACGGATAATAAGTAGTTGAAATTTCTGATAAATAATTTATAATAAAGAGTAGGTGTTTTTTCTTATTACCGAGATACAGAGAAAAATAATCGGATAATCATTTTGTGATTTTTCGGTATACACTATAAGAAAATAAGGAAAGTAATGGAGGTTATTATGAAGAAAGTTAAGATTGGATTTGCCCCGACAAGAAGAAGTATTTTCAGTGCACCTGATGCTATCAAGTATGCAGGTCTTACAAGAGACAAGTTAAATGAACTTGGAGTAGAATTTGTTGATATTACAGATATTAATGATGAAGGCTTATTATATGATGAAGCTGACCGTATTAAGATTGCTGAGAAATTCAGAAATGAAAAGATAGACGGTTTATTTTTCCCACATTGCAATTTTGGTACAGAGTATGAAGTTGCAAGACTTGCAAAAGAATTAAATGTACCTGTTCTTTTGTGGGGACCTCGTGATGAGAGACCTGACGAAAATGGTATCCGTCTTAGGGATTCACAGTGCGGTCTGTTTGCAACAGGAAAGGTTCTCCGTCGTTTCCGAGTACCATTTACATACATGACAAACTGTCGTCTTGATGACCCTGAATTTGAAAGAGGAATTAAAGATTTCCTTGCAGTATGTAATGTCGTTAAAGTATTTAACAATACAAGAATTTTACAGATTGCACCACGTCCGTTTGATTTCTGGTCAACAATGTGCAATGAAGGCGAATTACTTGAAAAATTCAACATTCAGCTTTCACCTATTCCAATGCCTGAACTTACAGATGCAGTTAAAGCTGCTAAAGAAGAAGGTAGTGAAGTAGCTAAGACAGTTGCATATTGCAAAGAAAATATGAACATTGCAATTAAAGATGATGAGCTTGAGAATGTTGCAGCAATGAAAGTTGCAATGAGAAATCTTGCTGATAAGTATGGCTGTAATGCAATAGCTATCCAGTGTTGGAATGCGCTTCAGTCAGAGCTTGGAATTATGCCATGTGCAGCTAACTCACTTTTAAATGAAGAAGGACTGCCTGTAGTATGTGAAACAGATATTCATGGTGCTATAACAGCAGTTATGGTAGAAGCAGCTACATTAGATGATACAAGGTCATTCTTTGCTGACTGGACAGTCCGCCATCCTGACAATGAAAATGGTGAATTATTACAGCACTGCGGACCGTGGCCAATTTCAGTTGCACAGGAAAAACCAACAATCGGTTATCCTCTGGCATTTAATCACCCGGGTGCAGTTGAAGCACTTGCAAAACATGGAAAGATGACACTTGCACGTTTTGACGGAGATAACGGTGAGTATTCACTTCTTCTTGGAAATGCTAAAGGTGTTGACGGACCATATACAAAGGGTACTTATGTATGGGTAGAAGTTGAGAACTTAAAGAGACTTGAAGATAAGCTTGTCTGCGGACCATATATCCATCACTGTGTAGGTATTCACAAAGATGTTGTTCCTGTACTTTATGAAGCATGTAAATACATCGGAATTGCACCTGATTTATATGATCCGATTGAAGAAGAAGTTAAAGCATATATAAGAGGCGAATAATATTTATTTAAAGCTTTATTATATATAGAAAGGAAAATATTAAGATGGAAAATTTAAAAGCATTCTCCTATGATTTAAGAAAAAAAGTCGTAGAGATGATTATTGAAGGAAAAGGCGGTCATATCGGCGGTGATATGAGCGTTATAGATATTTTAATTACATTATATTTCAAACAGATGAACATAAGTCCTGAAAATATGGATGATCCAAACCGTGACAGATTCGTGCTTAGTAAAGGTCATTCTGTAGAAGCATATTATGCAGTTCTTGCTGCAAAGGGATTTTTCCCAATAGAAGAGGTTATAGCTAATTTCTCTAAATTTGGTTCAAAATATATCGGACATCCAAATAATAAGCTCCCTGGTATTGAAATGAATTCAGGTTCATTAGGACATGGACTTCCGGTAAGTATAGGAATGGCTCTTGCCGGAAAGATGGATAAGAGAGATTATAGAGTATATACAGTAATGGGTGATGGTGAACTTGCAGAAGGTTCCGTATGGGAAGGTGCAATGGCTGCAAGTCATTACAAGCTTGACAATCTTTGTGCTATTATCGACCGTAACCGTCTTCAGATTTCAGGTTCAACAGAAGATGTAATGCACCATGATTCCCAGATTGAAAGATGGGGAAGCTTTGGCTGGCATGTAATTGATGTTAAAGATGGAAATGATATAGAACAGCTCAATGCTGCTTTTGAAGAAGCGAAAGCTACAAAAGGTAAACCGTCGTTAGTTCTCGCTAACACAGTCAAAGGCTGTGGCTCTTCAATAATGGAGAATGTTGCATCATGGCATCATCATGTGCCTACAGAAGAAGAAGCAAAACAGATTTTTGCTGATTTTGAAGCCAGAAAGGAGGCTGCTCTCAATGAATAAGATTCCAAACAGACAGGCAATTTGTGATGTATTAATGGAGAAAGTTAAAACAGATAAAGATATCGTGGTATTATGCAGTGATTCAAGAGGCAGTGCTTCAATGACTCCTTTTGCAAATGCATATCCGGAAAATTTTGTTGAAGTAGGTATTGCTGAGCAGAACCTTGTAAGTATTTCAGCAGGTCTTGCTAAATGTGGTAAGAAACCATTTGCAGCTTCTCCTGCATGTTTCCTTTCAACAAGAAGTTATGAGCAGGCTAAAGTAGACTGTGCATATTCAAATACAAATGTTACTTTGATTGGTATAAGCGGTGGAATAAGCTATGGTGCTCTTGGAATGAGCCATCATTCAGCACAGGATATAGCAGCTATGTCAGCTATTCCTAACATGAGAGTTTATCTTCCAAGTGACCGTTTCCAGACAGCATGTTTAATTGAGAGTCTTTTAAAAGATGAAAAACCTGCCTATATCAGAGTAGGAAGAAATCCTGTTGAAGATATATATGAGGAAGGAAATGTTCCTTTTGAAATGGATAAGGCGACTGTTGTAAGAGAAGGAACAGACATTGCAATTGTTGCATGTGGTGAAATGGTTAAGCCTGCGATAGAAGCTGCTGATATGTTAAAAGAACATGGAATCTCAGCAACAGTATTAGATATGTATTGTGTTAAACCTTTAGATAAAGATGCAATTATTAAGGCTGCAAATAATGCTAAGGCTGTTATAACAATAGAAGAACATTCACCATTTGGAGGACTTGGTTCAATGGTAAGCCAGGTTGTTGCAAGTGAGTGCCCTAAGAAAGTTATAAACATGGCACTTCCTGATGCTCCGGTAATTACAGGTACTTCAAAAGAAGTGTTTGATTATTATGGATTAAATGCGAAAGGCATTGTTGATAAAGCAGTGGAGTTGGTGAAGAATGTCTAAAAAGTATGTAATAGGTATAGACCAGAGTACCCAGGGTACAAAGGCACTTCTTTTCAATGAAAATGGAGATTTGTTGTTAAGAACTGATTTACCTCATGAACAGATTATAAATGATAAAGGCTGGGTTGAGCATAATCCGGAAGAAATATATTCTAATACGGTTTCTGTTGTAAAAATGCTTGTAGAGGAATCAGGTGTTGACAAATCAGAGATTGCCGGTGTTGGAATAAGTAATCAGCGTGAAACAGCGGTTGTATGGAATAAGACAACCGGAAAACCTGTTTACAATGCAATAGTATGGCAGTGCGCCAGAGGTGCGGCAATTTGTGAAGAAATAGCAAAAAAAGACGGAAGTGAAGAGCTTGTGCGTTCACACACGGGTCTTGCTTTATCTCCTTATTTTTCAGCTGCAAAAATTGCATGGGTTCTTCAAAATGTTGACGGTGCAAAAGAAATGGCAGATAAACATGACATATGTCATGGAACTGTTGACAGTTTTTTAGTTTACCGTCTTACAAAAGAACACGCATATAAGACAGATTATTCAAATGCTTCAAGAACACAGATGTTCAATATAATTGATTTAAAATGGGATAAAGAAGTATGTGATTTATTTGGAATAGATACAGAAAATCTTGCCGAAGTATGTGACTCCGACTCATGTTTTGGAATGACAGATTTTGATGGATTTTTCGATTCTCCGATACCGATTCACAGTGTTCTTGGTGATTCGCATGGTGCTTTGTTTGGACAGGGCTGCCTTGAAAAAGGAATGATTAAATCAACATATGGAACAGGTTCATCTGTAATGATGAATATCGGAGATAAGCCTATATTCAGCAAGCATGGCGTAGTTACATCTCTTGCCTGGAGTATGGGTGGTAAAGTAAATTATGTTCTTGAAGGAAATATAAATTACACAGGTGCAGTTATAAGCTGGCTTGTAAAAGATTTAAAACTTATTTCTTCTGCATCAGAGACACAGAAGCTTGCAGAAAGTGCCAATCCTTCTGATAAATCGTACCTTGTACCGGCATTTTCCGGTCTTGGTGCACCTTACTGGGACAGTGCCGCTACCGGAATATTCTGCGGTATGACCCGTGTTACAGGTCAGGCAGAGATGGTAAGGGCTGCACTTGACTGCATAGCTTATCAGATAACAGACATCGTTAAGGCTATGGGTGAAGATGCAGAACTTAATATTAAAGAGCTTCGCGTCGACGGCGGTCCTACTAAGAATGGATATCTGATGCAGTTTCAGAGTGATATTCTTAATATACCTGTTCAGGTTCCTTCAGCAGAGGAACTTTCAGGCATAGGTGTTGCTTATGCGGCAGGACTTGCTCTTGAAATTTATAATAAAGATAAAATATTTGCACATATGCAGCGTACAAAGTTTGTGCCAGAAATGAATGATGATATTAGAAAAGAAAAATATGACGGTTGGAAAAATGCTGTCAAATTAGTAACAAAAGAGGTCTGAATAATGCCAATAAAAACTCAAAGTGATTTGCCGGCAAAAGAAATACTTGAATCAGAGAATATATTTGTAATGGACGAAAAACGTGCTTTGCATCAGGATATCCGTCCCATACAGATTTTGATACTGAATCTCATGCCGGTTAAACAGGATACAGAAATTCAACTTCTTCGAGCATTGTCGAATAGTCCGTTGCAGGTTGACATAACATTTTTGCATATGAGCACTCATATATCAAAAAATACATCTGCAAGTCATCTTAACAAGTTTTATCAGGTTTTTGATGAGATAAAAGACAACAAGTACGATGGGTTGATTATAACGGGAGCTCCTGTTGAACAGCTTGCATATGAGGAAGTCAATTATTGGGATGAACTTACAAAGGTTATGGATTGGGCACAGCAGAATGTAACTTCGGTTTTACATTTGTGCTGGGGTGCGCAGGCAGGTCTGTACCATTATTATGGTATTAAGAAATATCAGTTGGACAAAAAAATGTTTGGAATATATGAGCATAAAGTTGCCAACAGAAAAATTCCGTTAGTGCGTGGATTTGATGATTATTTCTTTGCCCCTCATTCAAGACATACAGAAGTAAGAAAAGAAGATGTCGAAAAAATTGATAATTTAATAATACTTGCTGAATCAAAAGAGGCAGGTTTGTATCTTATTATGGAAAAGACAGGCAAAAATATATTTGTTATGGGTCATCCGGAATACGACAGATTAACATTAAAAAATGAATATTTCAGGGATAAAAATAAGGGCCTTGATATTCAGCTGCCTGTAAATTACTTCCCTGATGATGACGATACTAAGAGACCTAAACTGCAATGGCGTTCCCATGCAAATAATCTCTACACAAACTGGCTTGATTATTATGTATACCAGATAACCCCTTATGAATTATAGAAAACAGGAGGAGTTACAAATGAATCCGGCTAAAATTATGAAGATGATGAAGGCAAAAAATACATTTACTAACAATCATCCGAAATTTGTTTCGTTTTTGTCATATGTTTTTTCAGGAGGAATTAAGCAGGATACTGTGATAGAAATTACAGTAACAAAGCCTGGAATGGAGCCTGTCACATCAAATCTTAAAGTGACAGCTTCAGACCTTGAACTGTTTGAAAGCCTGAAAGATATAGCAGAATAAAAATGACATTGAGGCAAATACCCTGATATTCGCATATCGTGGGATTATCATCCCACTTTTATGCGAATATTTTTAGTTTATAAGGTCAGCATATACAAAGAAGCGCTGTGTTTTTCCTGGTGGTCCGGTAAATGGATAGCATGTGTATAATACAAGCTGTTCATGGTCTAATGAAAGATTATATGTTGAAGTGTCATTCATAGAAGCGATTTTAGTTGATATAACCTGATAATGAAATTCACCGTAACCGGTTACAACTCTTATAATGTCTCCGACTGCAACATTTTGCAGAGGTTTAAAATGAGTTGTGTTATGGCCGGCAATAAGTATCTGGCTTCCCTCACCCGGAAGTGAACTTCCAGGGTATTGTCCGGGACCTTTTCTTAAAGTCTTTGAGTCATCTCCGTAATATATCGGAACCTCCATTCCAATACGGTCTATATATAATGTTGCATATGCTGAACTTACTGTTTTTGCTTCTTCTTTTTGCTGTTCATTATTTTCTGTACTGGCGGCTTCTTCAATTTGCTGCTGTTCTTTTTCCTGTTTTAATTTTAGCTCATAACAAGCCTTCATATCAGCTATTGAAGCTGCAACTGATGCTGCTCTTTCATCAGATAAATTAACTGTATGAGAAGCTTCTGCTTCAAATTTTGAATAAACAGAAATAAGATTATTTTTGTACATAGAGTATGTCATTACAGCCAGTGCAGATATAATTATACAAAAACATACTGAATGGACAAGGTAACTTATAATATTTTTAAATATCTGTATT
>CAJJNI010000030.1 GCA_905193085.1 uncultured Lachnospiraceae bacterium
TTCATATAATTCTTTATATGATTTTTTTGCGGCAATATCTGCTTCAGATTTAAGATGCATATTCAGATATTCTTTTGAAATGTCATCATAATTGTAGCTGTTTTTCAGCGGATTTATAATATATCCCATCAATCCTGTATCATATATTTTGTATTCATTAGCTTCTTTTGCAAATGCTTCAATTATTCCAAGACAATATTTTAAATCTGTTACCGATACAGATTTACAGTTATCTATCAAATCATTACATTTTTCTTTCAGGTAACTTTCTGTTAAGAAACCGCCTGTTTTTATAAAATAAACCGATTCGCTGTCTGTACAGATTCCGGCTCCGTAAAATTCTTCTGCACTATATAGCGGGTAAAAGCCGATATTTTCTGCTTCTTCTGCTTTCTTTATTACATCTTCTGCCTGTCCAAAATCTTCTACAACTTTAAAATACTGTGAAATTTCAGGCTGTTCATCTTCTATATTGTCAAACCGTTTTAACATATTTTTAAACTCAAGCTCAACAAAATAATTGTATGCTTCTTTAGTGTAAAAATCTTTAATAAGTGCCGCATCAAGTGAAAACTCTACAGGTGCTTCAATACAGATTCTTGCCAAATCAAGACTTAAATAAGCAGTTTCTTTATTGTCTATAAGTGACTGCTTCATTTTGCTTGTCTTCATATTGTCTATATTTTCATAAATACCGTCCAGACTGTGGTATTCAACAATAAGCTTTGTCGCTGTCTTCTCGCCGATTCCAGCAACTCCCGGAATATTATCGGCAGTATCACCCATAAGTGCTTTAACATCAATAAATTCCTGCGGTGTTACCTGATATTTTTCTTTTACATCATCTTCAAGATAATCTTCTATTTCAGTTCCGCCCCTCTTTGTTTTAGGGATTCTAATTTTTATTTTTGAAGATGCCAGTTGAAGAAGGTCCCTGTCTCCTGAAACTACAGAAACTAAAAGTCCTTCTTTTTCACATATTTTTGAAATAGTTCCAAGCACATCATCAGCTTCGTAACCTTCAAGCGTTACTACCTGAATATTCATTGCCTTTAATACTTCCTGTATAAGTGGAACCTGCTCTCTTAATTCTTCAGGCATAGGTTTTCTTGTTCCTTTATAATTATCGAACATCTTATGTCTGAATGTAGGTGCTTTTAAGTCGAATGCAACCGTAAGATAATCCGGTTTTTCTTCGTCTAAAATTTTAAATAATATGTTCAAAAAACCATATACGGCATTTGTGTGAACACCTGCCGCATTAGTAAGCTCAGGAATACCGTAAAATGCCCTGTTTAATATACTGTGACCATCAACTAAAACTATTTTCTTATCCATACAATTACCTCTACAATAATTCAAGCAGTAAAATAACACTAAAAGTGATTACAATAACCGCAATAATTAAAATTATTAATATTTTCATTCTTTTATTTAGTTTTCGCTTTTCGATTTCTTTTAATACCTGATTTAACATATCCCGTAAATCCTGTGTTGTTCCGTCAAATTCAAAATCTGTATCTTCAATCATTGTATCATCTGAGCGTCCGATACCTCTGTAAATCGAAAAATATATTTCAAGTTCTTCATAGCATCTTTTGCAGTCTTTTACATGTACAATAAATTCTTCTGCCTGTAAATCATTTAATTTTCCATCTAAAAAATCCTGAACCTGAGCTTCATAATCACGACACTTCATATTTAATCACCATTAAAATTTAATATAATTTCATTTATGAAAAAAGCTGAATTTCTATACAGAAATTCAGCTCTCTATGCGGATGGAGGGACTTGAACCCTCACGAGGTCGCCCCCGTCAGATTTTGAGTCTGATGCGTCTGCCATTCCGCCACATCCGCTCAACACAAAATACTATATCACAACTTATTCAGAAATGCAAGTGTTTTTTTCAGAATATTCTAGCGATATGTTTTATGTTTTATGTAAAAAACAGGCAGATAATACAATGCTGATTATCTGCCTGTCTAAAACTATATTATAATACTATTTTACTATAATCTGAGTACATTCCTGATATCTTGCCGGATAAATTTCCAAAACATATTTACATGTAAATGTTATATTCATACCTGGTTCTAACATATTAAATTCAATACAGTTTCCATCTTTTATAACATTTATGTCATTATCTCTTGATGTTATTGTTCCCAAAGAACCGTCAGCATCTTTAACAGTAATTGTAGTTGCACCATTATATTCAAAAATACCAACTATCTCTCCTGAAGATGTATATGGTTCAATTATCATATCGTCATTTTCAGATTCTGCAATACCTAATGTATCAATAAGTGCAGTCTTAACATCTCTAAGGTCAAACACACCATCTCCATTTACATCAAAAGCTAAATCTGCGTCTGAAATAGTCGTATTTTTTATTCCTAATGCACATTTTAACATATCACCAACATCAGAAAGCGAATATTTCTCCTTAACCTGTTCTGATATTTTTGCGGTATCAGCTCCAACCGAAAAAACAGAAGTACATAACATCATAGTAACGACTGTCAATATATTTAATGCCTTTTTCATAAAATCATCCTTCCTCATTTTAAAAATCCATTATCAGACAACCATGTCATTAAGCCACTCGAAAGTCTGCGACCATAATTTCCACCATAAATATGAGTTGCATACGAATACAATTTGCCACCTGATTTATAATAAACAGGAGAGCCACTTTGACCTCTATATGTATCCGCATCATATTTTATAAGGCTATCAGTTACGCTTTCAACACTGCCTATACCTTTATACATATATTTACAATTTCCTAAATCTGAAGGATACCCTGTTACCCAAACAGTATCTCCAACACAAACAGTATCAGAATCAACAGTAATAGTTAATCTTGCAATTGGATAATATTCATTCTTAGTAGTATTATCATAAACAGAAATTTTTTCGGCAAAACAACTTGTTGTCCCCCATCATTAAAAACATCATTGAAAACAAAACTACACCAACCTTCTTCATTTGCATTTCTCCTACCCTTTAATCTGTAATTATCTTTTGCAATATTAAATAAATCAATTTAACTTTTCATACCCCTCCTTTATAATATGCATTTATCAAACTATAATCTATAAGAATAGAATATCATTTTTACAAACGCATGTCAAGAAAATATCTTTATTTGAATTTATACTTAATTTATTATATTTTCTTTCAAAACACTAAAGCTGCACATGTCCAAAACAAAATTCAAACATATGCAGCCTGATATTAAAATATATTTATGTTACTTATTCTATCTCCACTTCATATCTTTTAATATATCGCAGAAATCAAATGTTGCAAAGTAATCCTGTGGTGTCTCGGCACGACGGATAAGCTGTGTACTTCCATCTTCTTTAAGAAGCACTTCTGCTGAACGCAGCTTTCCGTTGTAGTTATAACCCATTGAGAAACCATGCGCACCGGCATCATGAATGAATAACAAATCGCCAATGTTGATTTCAGGAAGCATTCTGTCTACAGCAAATTTATCGCTATTTTCACATAATGAACCTGTTACATCATATTTGTGGTCGCAAGGCTCATTTTCTTTGCCCATTACAGTAATATGATGATATGCTCCGTAAATTGCAGGACGCATAAGATTTGCAGCACATGCGTCACAGCCCACATATTCTTTATGTGTATGTTTCTCATGAAGCACTCTTGTAATCAATGCACCGTAAGGTCCTAACATGAATCTTCCAAGCTCTGTATAAATTGAAATATCGCCAAGTCCTGCAGGAAGAAGAATTTCATCAAATACCTGATGTACTTTTTCTCCGATGATTTCTATATCGTTTTTAGGCTGTTCCGGTCTGTAATCGATTCCGATTCCGCCTGATAAATTAACAAAGCTTAATTCTACGCCTACTTCATTTTTAATACGGACTGCTATATCGAACAAAACTTTAGCTAAAGTAGGATAATAATCATTTGTTACTGTGTTACTTGCAAGGAAAGCGTGTATACCAAATCTCTTAACACCCTTCTCTTTAAGTATTCTGTAACCTTCTAAAAGCTGTTCAGTAGTAAAGCCGTATTTAGCTTCACCAGGATTGTCCATAATATCTGTTGTGATTTTGAACACTCCGCCCGGATTATATCTTAAACATACTGTATCAGGAAGTTTTCCTAATGTTTTCTCTAAAAATTCTATATGTGTAAAATCATCAAGATTTATAATTGCGTTATATTCATCAGCAATTTTGTATTCTTCTGCCGGAGTAACATTTGATGAAAACATAATTTCACCTTTACCAAATCCTAATGATTCTGCAAGCATAAGCTCTGTTTTTGATGCACAGTCACAGCCACAGCCACATTCCTTTAAAATATTAAGAATAAATGGATTTGGTGTTGCTTTTACAGCAAAAAATTCTTTGAAACCTTTGTTCCATGAAAATGCTTTCTTTAATTTTAATGCATTCTCACGAATACCTTTCTCATCATACAAATGAAACGGAGTAGGATATTTTTTTGTTATCTCCTCCAACTGATCCTTTGTCACAAATGGTGTCTTTTTCATTGTAAGTTTTCTCCTCTCGTTTAACGATATTAATTTATTAATGATACACGCATTGTATTTGTGTTGCCACTTACTTCCGGCATATCTTCAGATGGAGCAACACCTGCGGTTATTACTATTGTATCATCTTTTTTTACATATTCCAAATTTTTCAGAATATTAATTGACCTTTCTATCAATGCATGTTCGTTTTCTATTTTAGTAGAAGCTAATGGATAAACGCCCCAGTAAATCTGCATTCTTCTAAGAGTTCTCTCATTAGGGGACATACCTATAACAGGAGTCTGTGGACGGTATTTTGATATAATTCTTGCTGTAAATCCTGATATACTCGGCGTAACGATAAATTTTGCTTTTAAGCTTTTAGCGGTATGCATTGAAGAATATGCTACCACATTTGAAATATCATTTTTCATATGCGATTCCATCTCAGAAGCATATTTTTCATAGTCAAAATACTGCTCTGTTTCAACTGCAATTTCACACATCATTTTTACCGCTTCTACAGGGAACTTTCCTACTGCAGTTTCACCTGAAAGCATTATTGCATCTGTACCATCAAGTATCGCATTTGCAACATCAGTCACCTCTGCTCTTGTAGGCCCCGGATTTCTAATCATTGAATCAAGCATCTGTGTTGCTGTGATTACCGGTTTAAATTCATCACGGCATTTTCTAATCATTTCTTTCTGGATATGTGGCACTTTGTGTGCAGGTATTTCTACACCCATATCACCTCTTGCAACCATAATTCCGTCACTTGCTTCAATTATTTCGTCCATCTTCTCAATACCCTGGGCATTTTCAATTTTGGAAATAACATGAATATCACCACCACCGTTATCTTTAAGGAAGCTTTTGATTTCTCTTACCGCATCAGCAGAACGGATAAAAGAAGCTGCAACAAAATCAACATCCTGTTCTATTCCAAAAAGCAGATCTTCTTTATCTTTTTCAGTTATTGCCGGAAGATTTACCGATATACCAGGAAGATTTATTCCCTTTCTTTCCGATAAAACACCGCCATGAACAGTACGACATATTATGTCCGTATCCGTAATCTTCTGTACTTCAAATTTCATAAGGCCATCATCTACCAAAATAATATCTCCGGTCTTTAACTCATAAGTAAGATAGTCATATGTGATTGAAACTTTATTCTCATCGCCTTCTATTACTTTTGTAGTAAATGTAAACTCTGCTCCGTCTTTTATATTTACACTCTTATGTTCTTTTAAAACTCCGGTTCTTATTTCCGGTCCTTTTGTATCTAACAGTATTGCAACCGGAATTTTCAATTCCTTTCGAAGCTTCTTAACCATATCCATTCGTCTTTTCTGCTCATCATAACTGCCATGTGAAAAATTAAATCTCGCAATATCCATTCCAGCAAGAATGAGTTTTCTTAAAGTTTCCTCATTATCTGTATTTGGTCCCATTGTACATACAATTTTTGTCTTTTTCTTCATAATGTCCTCCTGTTTTACGATGCTCATATAACCCCTTACATGCTTAGTTTAATGGTTAAATTTAATATGCTCATGTGTAAATAAATGATCCTGGCAATATTCATAGTTTCCATCGCATTTTGAGCAGAAACGAAATTCAAGTGAATCATCATCTTCGTTTGTTCTTCCACAAATTGCACATTTATGAATTGTTGTGCGTGATGCAGAATTAACCTGTTTTGAATAATTCCTCTTACGATGTATTTCCTTTGGAGATATCCGCTGTACATTCCTTGTTGCAAAGAAAAATACTACAAAGTTAAGCAGGGATACAACAATCGCAACAACTCCTGCCCATACACCCGCCTGAATAAATCTGTATATTTCAAAAGCAAGTACGGCAACATCAAGGTATGCAAGCCATTTTATCTTGATTGGTATTATAAAATAAAGCATAACCTGCATATTCGGATAACATGCTGCAAATGCCAGAAAAATCGAAAGATTAATATAATAAGTGCTGAAAAATGAAAACATCTGTTTGTAGTAGGCATCTTTTACCGATGCAAGACTGCTCACATCACTTAACGAGTCAGCTAACTGTTTCATTATTACTGCCTCAGACACAAAATAATATATTATCGCACCGATTATTGTCATAACTATTCCTGAGAAAATATATAAATTAAAACGAAAGGCTCCCCATGAATACTCAAGGTTCTTAGCTAATGAATAATAGAAAAACAACATAATTATGGTAAACAGCCCAAAATCACTCGGTGGAACTAAAACCCATGTGAATAATCTCCAGATTTCACCATGAAAAATGCGGTATGGATTAAGAGTAAGTGCGTCCATAAGCCCTGAGTTAATAAACTCAAAAATATAACCTATTACATAACCTCCTATAATATACAATGCGAGATTATTTATTGCATACCGGCCAAATTTTCTTTCTAATTTATTTATTATATTACCCAAATAATCATCTCCTTATTATTATTGTAAAAAATTTCTCCCCATTCTGATAAAACATTATAAGTTTTTCTTATTGTTTTGTCAATTAAACATCTGTTAAAGATATGTTAAAGATTTACATTTATATTTTTTTTATTTGAATTTTAGCAGAAACTGTCGTATAATAACCTCTGTATGTATTGTATACAATTAAGGAGAAATAATTATGTCAAATAATACACCAAAATATACTCTTGGAATTGATATTGGTTCCACAACCGTCAAAATAGCAATTCTCAACGAGGAAAATGATTTGCTTTTTGCAGATTATGAACGACACTTTGCCAATATTCAGGAAACACTTGCACTTCTTTTATCAAAAGCAATTGAAAAGACCGGAGAACTTACTGTTCACCCTGTTATTACAGGTTCCGGCGGACTTACTCTTGCAAAACATCTTGGAGTACCTTTTGTCCAGGAAGTTATTGCAGTATCCAAAGCGCTTAAAACATTTGCACCTAAAACAAATGTTGCCATTGAATTAGGTGGCGAAGATGCTAAAATCATTTATTTTGAGGGTGGAAATGTCGACCAGCGTATGAATGGTATCTGTGCCGGTGGTACAGGTTCATTTATTGACCAGATGGCATCTCTTTTACAGACTGATGCAACAGGTCTTAATACATACGCAAAAGACTATAAGGCAATATATCCTATTGCGGCAAGATGTGGTGTTTTTGCAAAATCTGATATCCAGCCATTAATTAATGACGGAGCAACCAAAGAAGATTTATCGGCATCTATTTTTCAGGCAGTTGTAAACCAGACAATAAGCGGTCTTTCATGTGGTAAACCAATCAGGGGACATGTCGCATTTCTTGGCGGACCATTACACTTTTTATCTGAGCTAAAAGCTGCATTTGTGAGAACTTTAAATCTTGACGAAGAACATACTATTGTCCCTGAACATTCCCATCTTTTTGCTGCAATGGGTTCTGCAATGAATTATAAAGAAGAAGTCACTGCATCACTTGGTGAAATGAAGCACAGACTTGAAGGCCAGATAAAAATGGAATTTGAAGTTGAGCGAATGGAACCTTTATTCAAAGACCAGTCTGACTTTGATACATTTATTGAAAGACATAACAAACATAAAGTTAAAACAGCTGACCTTGCTACATATGAAGGTAATGCATATCTTGGAATAGATGCAGGTTCTACCACTACAAAAGTAGCACTTGTAAGTGAAGACGGTGATTTATTATATTCATTTTACAGCAGCAACAACGGAAGTCCGCTTGCTACTACTATCCGTTCTTTGAAAGAAATTTATTCGATTTTGCCACAAAAAGTTAAAATTGTTCATTCATGTTCTACAGGATACGGTGAAGCTTTAATCAAATCAGCATTTATGCTTGATGAAGGCGAAGTTGAGACTGTAGCGCATTATTATGCAGCAGCATTTTTTGAGCCTGATGTAGACTGTATTCTCGATATTGGCGGCCAGGATATGAAATGCATCAAAATCAAAAATCACACTGTAGACAGCGTTCAGCTTAATGAAGCATGTTCATCAGGGTGTGGTTCTTTTATTGAAACATTTGCAAAATCTCTTAACTTTACTGTTGAAAATTTTGCAAAAGAAGCATTATTTGCAAAGAATCCTATTGATTTGGGAACAAGATGTACTGTATTTATGAACTCAAAAGTAAAACAGGCCCAGAAAGAAGGCGCTGAAGTATCTGATATATCAGCAGGTCTGGCTTATTCTGTAATTAAAAATGCACTCTTTAAAGTTATCAAGCTTTCAGATGCAAAAGATTTAGGTAAAAATATAGTTGTTCAGGGTGGTACTTTCTATAATAATGCCGTATTAAGAAGTTTCGAGAAAATATCAGGCTGTGAAGCCGTCCGTCCTGACATAGCAGGAATTATGGGGGCATTTGGTGCTGCTCTTATTGCCAGAGAGCGTCATAAATCAGATTATAAGACAAACATGCTTAATATTGAACAGATTAATGAACTTACGTTCGATACAAAAATGGCAAGATGTCAGGGCTGTACAAACCACTGCCAGCTCACAATCAACAGATTTTCAGGCGGCAGACAGTTCGTTACAGGAAACCGCTGCGAGCGTGGTCTTGGAAAAGAAAAGAAAAATGCAGACCTGCCTAACCTTTATGCATATAAATTAAACAGAATTTTTGACTATAAATCATTGGAAGAAACAGAGGCTGCAAGAGGAACCGTAGGTATTCCGCGTGTTCTCAACATGTATGAAAATTATCCTTTCTGGCACACATTTTTTACAAAGTTAGGATACAGAGTAGTATTATCACCGATTTCAAGCAGAAAAATATACGAACTTGGTATAGAATCAATTCCGAGTGAATCTGAATGCTATCCGGCAAAACTTGCACACGGACATATAAGCTGGCTGTTAAAACATGATATTAAATTTATTTTCTATCCATGTATTCCGTATGAGCGGACAGAATTTGCCGATGCAGACAATCACTACAACTGCCCTATCGTAACTTCTTATGCTGAAAATATTAAAAATAATGTAGAAGAATTAAGAGATGACAGCATAACATTTATGAATCCGTTCCTTGCATTCACTAATGAACAGACTGCCACAAAGCGGTTAGTTGAAGAATTTACAAAGCTTGGCATTACCTCTTCTGAAATCAAGAATGCTTCTCATGAAGCCTGGACAGAACTTGAAAACGCCCGCAATGATGTAAGAAAAGCAGGCGAGGAAACTTTAAAATATCTTGAAAAAACAGGAAAACGTGGAATTGTCCTTGCAGGAAGACCTTATCATATCGACCCTGAAATCAATCATGGTATTCCGGAAATGATAACTTCATACGGTATTGCGGTCTTAACAGAAGATTCAATTTCTCATCTTGCACCTGTTGAGAGACCACTCATTGTAATGGACCAGTGGATGTATCACTCAAGATTATATGCAGCTGCAAATTATGTTAAAACAACCGAAAACCTCGATTTAATCCAGTTGAACTCATTCGGCTGCGGATTAGATGCTGTAACAACAGACTGTGTTAACGATATTTTAACTAATTCGGGCAAAATATATACCGTATTAAAAATTGATGAAGTCAACAATCTTGGAGCTGCAAGAATACGAATCCGTTCTCTTCTTTCAGCAATAAGAGTCCGTGAAGAACGCCACATTGAAAGACATATAGTTCCTGCTAATTTTGAGCGTGTAATATTTACAAAGGAAATGAAAGAAAATTACACTATTCTTTGTCCTCAGATGTCGCCTATTCATTTCAGCATTATTGAAGCCGCACTTAAATCAGAAGGTTATAATATCGAGCTTCTTAAAAACGACAACAGAAACGCTGTAAATATGGGACTTAAATATGTTAATAATGATGCATGTTATCCATCACTCATGGTTGTCGGCCAGATTATGGATGCTGTACTTTCAGGCAAATATGACATGAATAAAACTGCTGTAATAATAACACAGACAGGTGGTGGCTGTCGTGCTTCCAACTATATAGGTTTTATAAGAAGAGCACTTACAAAAGCAGGTTATCCACAGGTTCCGGTTATTTCTCTTAACCTTAACGGTTTAGAAAAGAACCCTGGCTTCTCATTCACTCCTGTCTTAGTCAAAAAAGCTTTATTTGGTCTTGTTCTCGGTGATGTATTAATGAGAGTTTTATATCATGTACGCCCATATGAAGTAACAAAAGGTTCAGCAAATGAACTTCATGAAAAATTTGATAAA
Source organism: uncultured Lachnospiraceae bacterium (assembly GCA_905193085.1). Classification (GTDB taxonomy): domain Bacteria; phylum Bacillota; class Clostridia; order Lachnospirales; family Lachnospiraceae; genus CAJJNI01. The sequence continues at coordinate 10,718 of CAJJNI010000030.1, forward strand.
AAATGCCGCGAATATGTTTCACAGAAGACCCCTTCTTTTTCCGGCTACAAAAAACTCTGCCGTGAAATTGTACAGGAATTTGACAATTTCCCTGTACTTGATATTAAAAAGCCGCGCGTCGGTGTTGTCGGCGAAATTCTTGTTAAATTTATGCCGGCCGCAAATAACCACCTTGTAGATTTACTTGAAGCAGAAGGTGCTGAAGCTGTTGTACCTGATTTACTTGACTTCTTCATGTACTGTTTTAAAAACAGCGAGTTTAAAGCTGATTATCTTGGAACAAAGAAATCAACCAAACGTTTATGCCGAATTGGAATCAATGCAATGGAAATGTTACGAGGCGCTGCCCACAAAGAACTTGAACGCAGCAAAAACTTTACTCCTCCTACTCATATTGACACACTTGCCGATATGGCAAAAGATATTGTTTCTCTCGGTAATCAGACTGGAGAAGGCTGGTTCCTTACAGGAGAGATGCTTGAACTTATACACAGCGGAACTCCTAATATTGTATGTACACAGCCATTTGCATGTCTTCCAAACCATGTAGTAGGAAAAGGTGTAATAAAAGAATTAAGACATCAGTATCCTGATTCTAACATTGTAGCAATAGATTATGACCCGGGTGCAAATGAAGTAAACCAGTTAAACAGAAACAAGCTTATGCTTTCAACAGCAAATGAAAAATTAAAATAATTGGGACTTTTGACCCCAATATCATATTATTGCAGTTAAATTTATTTGTAGTTATAATTCTGCTTAATTTAACTGCAGGTTCTGCTATTATAAAACTGTGCAAAAAAAAGATTGTATATCGTGAATTTCACAATATACAATCTTTTTTTGCAGGCAGTCCTCAAAATCTGTATTTGCACGAGACCACTCCGGCTGCCTTAAACTATAAGAAACACGCTTTGCATATTTCTTATAGTTATCTGGCTTAGAATCATTCTGTTTTATTTTCTTAGAATTATTCTAAATTGTTTTATTTTAATTCAATTATTCCAAGTGCAGCTTTTAATACCAAACTGCAGTCTGTTAATGTAATCTTTCCATCACCATCTACGTCAGCATAAGTTGTAGCTTCATCTGACAGATTTTCAATGCCTAGTGCAGCTCTTAATACAACTAATGCGTCCTGTAAATCTACTTTACCGTCCATATTTGCATCACCCAGTTCAAATTTTGGCTGTGGTGTTGGTGTTATATCCGGTGTAGCAGTTGGTGTTACTGTAGGTGTTTCTGTTGGTGGAACTGTAGGTGTTACTGTAGGTGTTACATCCGGTGACTGTGTTGGTGGAACAACTGTAGGTGTTGGTGTAGGTGTAGGTGTAACTACATCACCTGCAACGACAGCTTCACAAGTTGAAACATAACCCCAGTTCATTGTCTTTGCTTCGATAACTGCTGTTCCTTCTCCTACTGCTGTAACATTACCATTTTCATCAACCGTTGCAACATTTGTATCTGACGATGTCCAGTAAATCTTCTGGTTTGTTGCATCAGCAGGCACTACTGCCGCTGCTAAGCTTACTGAATCACCGGCTTTTAAAGATGAACCAAGTGCTGATGAATCAAGAGTGATTCCTGTTACAGGAACTGCAGCATTTTCAACTTTAAGCTTTTTATAATCAACTGATAACTGCTGATATCCTACACGGTTTGCCTTAAACTTAGATGTAACATTAATTCCAAGATTTCTGCCTTTCTTAACTGCCTGGAATTCACCGGTTGTCTTATCTAAAATATTTAATGATGTTGTCAGTGAATTCCATACAACATCTGTGTTATCAACACCTGCAGGTGATACTACTGCTGATAAAGTGAAAATATCGCCTGTATAGATTGTTGAAGGAATATTTTTAATATCAATTGAAGAAGGTGAAGGGGTTACTGAAACTTTACATTCAGCAGTAAAATCACCTAATTTAACAGTAATTGTTGTTTCACCATACTTATGAGGTGTAACAAGACCACAGTTACTTACCGTTGCAACACTCTCATCTGATGATGTCCATACCAAATCAGCAGCAACACTCTTTGAGTTTGACGGAAGAATTGTAGCAGAAAGCTGTAAATGTTCTCCTTCGTCCATATAAATTGCAGCTTCTGATTTATCTAACTTAACGCCAGTTGCATCTGCTAAATCTGACTCATCTATTAAATCAACTTCAAAATCAGATGAATATGAAGTCTTTAACCAGTCGCTTGCAGACATTTTAACTTTATTAAATCCACTGTATTTATTAGTTGTATCTTCTACCGTGTCTAATGGGAATGTCTGATAATCATAAGTGAGCTTATCATACTTTTCAAGTGCTACAGCTTCGTTGGTAATTCCTTCGGCATCATATGCTTTCTTTATTGCAAGATTATGCCATGAAAATCCTATGGACTGGTCTTTCCAGTTAAAGCATGTTGTAAAGCCATTATTTCCATTATTGTCTGTTATATTACCTTCATATGCTTCGCTGTTGCTGTTATTCTGTACTTTTGAATTTACAATCGCAACATAATTATAATCAAAATATGCATGGTATGGCGAGTTCATATTTGCAAGTCCGTCTTTCTGATACTGTTCACCAGGAACAGGCTGGCTTACATTCTGCCAGACACATGTATCAGCAGCAATTGATGCTCCGTTTCTTGCATTCATAGTTCTCTCTAACTTACCTGAACTTACACCTGCATCTGACAACTGCTGTGCAATAGTCTTACCTTCTGAATTTTTAATTGTATTAATAAGGCTTAAACTATGTTCTGTACCATAATCATTGATGTAGCAGTTATAAAGGTGTCCCACACCACCACGAATCATAGGAACACGCTGTCCAACATTCCAATACTGATTATATCCTAAAGAAAGCTCAATTCTTTCATTGGCATCTGTCTTGTCAAAATTTGGATATGTCTTAATTGTACCAAATGCTGAGCCGGCACTAAATCCATTTACTTTAAGCCAGTTTTTAAGGTCGTTTGTAATATTGCTAAGAGAAGCTTCAGTATATGTCATTCCGTCCGAATAATCAAACTGATAATTGCCATTTTCATCATAATCAGCAACAAGCCATGTATCTTTATCTCCAGCACCGCAAAGATGAACCTTTGAATGATATGCCATATATTCCATAATGTCTTCAACTGACATTCCGTTATCACGCATAATTCTGTATGCTGTGAATGCAAGATTTTTGTTATTCTGTTCTTTGCTTTCCTGATAGAGCTGCTCCATATACATAGCAGTCTTATAAATCATGCTTCCAACTGACTGGTCTGTATCTCCGACTTTACACCATGTAATTGAAATGCCTTCAGCACCATTTTCAATATCAACACAGCCATCAAATCCAAGACCAAAAGAACAGTGATCAAACCATACATTCTTTGAACCATTAATTTTAACAGGAGACCAGCCTACTCTTTTATGGTTTCCTTTACCACCTGTAGAACCAAATCCACTTCCACCTGTGTAATCGTCCCATTCCCAAACTTCATTTATTGAAATGTTACGCATTACTAAATCATTTACAGAACTCTGAAGCTGGAACTGTGCATGACGGATTGTGTTACCTAACTGTGAAAAAATAGTCAAACCATCAATATCACTGAGTCTCATATCAGAAAGACCTGTTTCTAATAATGTAGGATTTGACAAAGGTGTGAATGCAAGACTGTCAATACCTGAATAAGCACTGATAAATGCAGAACCCGCAGATTTAGCTTCATCACTTAATTCCCACCAGCCAAGATTCATATCAGCTTTAAGTTCAATTACTTTTACTATACCTTTTTTAGCATCAGTAAGGGCTTTGAAAAATTCTACTTCATTATTAACTACTCTGTACTCTTCATCGCCTTCTTTGTACTGTGAACGGTCTTTAACATTTGCAGCTGCAAAACCTGATGCTGAGAAAAATGAACCGTCGAAAGCTTTTTCAATACTTGTCTTCTTAAGTTCAGAATCTGTCTTTGAGCCTGAACCTGTAGCTGCTGCAAATACCGGCAGTGAAGTCATACTGAGACTTAATGCTGCTGACAATGCAATAGCAATAATTTTTTTGAATTTTCTCATCAAAATACCTCCTTTTAATTATAAGGCTTAGAACATTTCGTTCTAATCCTTTGGAGTAAAATATTACCCCAGTGTACATAAATATTTGTTTTTGCAACTTTAAATAATTTATTATCTGAATGCTGCACTATTCCATCTTAACTCATTCTTAAGATTTCTTATTGTAGTATCTTTATCAATAAATACTGTCTCAATACCCATTGCAGCACCCCAGTCACCCATCTGTTCTGCTGTAATATCCATTGAGAACGCTGTATGGTGTGCACCACCTGCTAAAATCCAGCTTTCTGCTCCTGTAATCAAATCAGGCATTGGTTTCCACAATGCTGTTGCAACAGGAAGTTTTGGCATTGGAATATCCTGTTTAAGACATTCAACATCATTAATTATAAGACGGAAACGATTTCCCATATCAACTAATGAACATGCAATACCTGCACCCTGTTTTGATGTAAATACAAGACGTGCCGGGTCTTCTCTGTTTCCCATTGAAAGAGGACAAACCTTAATTGAAGGTTTAACATCAGCAATTGAAGGACAAACTTCTAACATATGGGACTGAAGAATCGCTTCCTTGCCTGATGTAAGATGGTATGTGTAATCTTCCATAAATGAAGTTCCTTTTGGATTCTCCATTCCTGCTGACATAATCTTCATAAGACGAACCATAGCGGCTGTCTTCCAGTCACCTTCGCCACCAAAACCATAGCCATCAGCCATAAGTCTCTGCATTGAAAGACCCGGAAGCTGTTCAAGTCCTGATAACATCTGGAAGTTAGTAACAACTGCCTGATAATTATGTTCTTCAAGGAATCTTCTGAATCCGATTTCCTGCTGTGCCTGAACGGCAACATGTCTTCTGAATTCAGCTTCATCTCTGCCTTCAAGTAAAATATCATAAGAATTATAATATTCTTCTACTAAAGCATCTGTATCAGCTTTCGAAACCGCCTGAACATATTCTGCTACATCTGTAATATTATAAGCATCTATTTCCCAACCAAATTTAACTTCTGCTTCTACCTTATCACCTTCAGTAACAGCAACATCACGCATATTGTCACCAAAACGAACTACTCTAATATGGCTGCTTTCCATTACACCAACAGCAGTTCTCATCCAGCTTCCAATTGACTTCTGAACTCTCTCATCTGTCCAGTGTCCGACAACAACTTTTCTTTCAATACCCATACGGCTTACCATGTGTCCAAATTCGCGGTCGCCATGTGCAGACTGGTTCGTATTCATGAAATCCATGTCGATAGTATCCCATGGAATTTCACGATTAAACTGAGTATGAAGATGTAAAAGAGGTTTACGATATTCCTGAAGCCCTAAAATCCACATTTTTGCCGGTGAAAATGTGTGCATCCATGTAATAACACCGGCGCAATATTCATCTGCATTTGCTTCATTAAAGCATTTTCTGATTGATGCTGAATCAATTAATGTTGGTTTTAG
>CAJJNI010000031.1 GCA_905193085.1 uncultured Lachnospiraceae bacterium
TACAAATTCCTGTGGAATTGTAACTTCAAATATTGAAAATTCTTCATCAAGCTCTACATAATCAAGAATATGGTCTGCGCTGTAACGTACTGCTGACCATCTTGCAAGCTGCTTTTCAGGATACACTATCTCGTCTGCACCATTATTTAACAAAAACTTTGCATGAACATCACTTGAAGCTCTTGATACTACCAGTTTAGCACCCAGCTCTTTGAGAAGCGAAGTTGTCTCAAGTGAGCTTTGAAAATCATCACCTATGGTAACAAGACACAAATCATAATTGCCAATTCCAAGAGAGCGGAGAAAATCTTCATTTGTGCTGTCACCAATCTGGGCATTTGTTACATGCGCCATAATACTGTCAACTCTCTCCTCAACACGGTCAACTACCATAACCTGATGATTTAACTTTTCTAAAGTAAGTGCCGCATGTCTTCCAAATCTACCTACACCGATTAAAAGTATTGATTTCATATTTATTATGTCACTCCTATCCTACCGCAATTTTCTCCTGCGGAAATTTTAGCACATGCGGTTTTTTTCTTGACAAAGCCGCATAAATTATTGTAAGACCACCTACACGCCCGAAAAACATAAGTATAATAAGCACAAGCTTTGCACATACTCCAAAATCCCCTGTAGTTCCGAGCGATAATCCTACTGTTGCAATTGCTGATGCTGTCTCAAACATACATGGCAGCATAGGCATATCTTCAACGCTGCTTATAATTATTGCACCTGTAACAAAAAGAACAATGTATAGAATAAGTGTCGTTGCAGCATAAAGAATAGTATCTGAAGGAACTCGTCTTCCAAATAATACCGCCGCTGAATCTCTCTTAAACACTGCTGCTGCAGTCGCAAAAAGTACAGCTATTGTTGTAACTTTAATTCCACCTGCTGTAGAGCCTGTTGCTCCACCTACTAACATAATAACAATCATAATACTCTGTCCGCTTTCGCTAAACTCAGACAAATCAAGAGTATTAAAACCTGCCGTTCTCATCGTTACTGATTGAAATGCTGCTCCAAGAACCCTTTGTCTGGAACTCAATCCACTAAATACAGGTGCACCCAGTTCTGCAAAATAAAAATACAGTGCCGGAACAACTATTAAAAATACTGTAAATACCAAAATAACTTTGGACTGCATTCTGTATTTTCTAAAATGAAATTTATTTTTCTTAATATCTTCCCATGTAAGAAACCCGATTCCACCAACAATAATAAGTGCCATTATAACTACATTTACTATTATATTTTCTGAATACATGGTAAGCGATGATAAAGGCTGCTTTTCTCCCATAAGGTCAAATCCCGCATTACAGAAAGCTGAGATTGAATGAAATACAGAGTATGAAATTCCTTTTAAAACCCCAAATTCAGGTATGAAAACCAGGCTAAGTAAAACTGCACCGATAAGCTCTATTAAAAAAGCTGTCTTTATTATAAACCATGCCAGTTTTACAACACCACCCACCTGTGGGGCTGAAATAGTCTCCTGCAGGGTACTTCTCTGCATAAGGCCAATCTTTTTTCCTGAAAGCCTTGCGATTGTAACACCAATCATTACAACACCCAATCCGCCAATCTGTATAAGCATAATAATTATAATCTTACCAAATAATGACCAGTATGTCGCCGTATCTTTAACGACCAGCCCTGTAACACACACAGCAGAAGTTGATGTGAAAAGTGCTTCAATTAAACCCGCGCCTTTTCCATCAGCAGTTGCAACCGGCAGCATAAGCATCAGTGTCCCTATTATTATAACACCAAAAAAGCCGAAAATAATAGTTCTTGATGAAGGCGAAACAAATTTTCTTATATTATTTAGAATTTTCATTTTTTTTCTTCTTTCTTATCTTAGAGTCTATTGCATCTTTCCATATTGCAGGGTGAAATAAAATGAGCAATGGGAATAATTCCAATCTTCCTGCAAGCATATCAAACATCAAAACCCATTTAGAAAATGTATTAAATCCCCCAAAATTCTGGCTTGGACCAACCAGTTCAAGACCGGGACCAATATTATTTATAGTTGCGGCCACTGCCGTAAAATTAGTGACAAGGTCTTTACCTTCTAATGATACAAGAAACACTGACGCTGAAAACAGAATCATAAATGTTATAAAATATACATTAATTGAGCGGACAACCTCATGTTCAACAGGTTTTCCTTCTATCTTAATTTTCTTAATACTCTTTGGATGAATATATGAATTAAATTCTTTAATTACAGTCTTAACCATAACTACAAAACGTGAAACCTTAATTCCACCGCCTGTACTTCCGGCACATGCACCGATAAACATAAGCAGAACGAGCACTGTTCTGCAAGGCTGTGTCCACTGGTCAAAGTCAATACTTGCAAACCCGGTCGTTGTAATTATCGAGCCAACCTGAAATGCTGCATGTCTTAATGCTTCTGCCGCACTTGACATTGTGTCCACAATTTCAAAAAATATTATTGCTATCGACGCAGCTATAATCAAAAAATAATATCTGACTTCTTCCATTGAAAATGCTTTCTTAAAATATCTGAATACCAGGAAATAATATGCATTAAAATTAACACCAAACAAAATCATGAAAACTGTAACGACCCACTGTATGTATGGTGAATAACTTGCCATACTGTCATTTTTTATACCAAATCCACCTGTACCCGCTGTACCAAAACTTGTTGCCACAGCATCAAAGACAGGCATTTTTCCAGCGATAAGAAGCACTATTTCCAGAACTGTCATTCCAAAATAAATTAAATACAGTATTCTTGCAGTATGCTTTATTTTTGGAACAAGCTTACCAACTGAAGGTCCCGGGCTTTCAGCTCTCATAAGATTAATATTTGAACCGCCGCTCAATGGTACAACTGCAAGCAAAAACACCAGCACACCCATACCACCAATCCAATGAGTGAAGCTTCTCCAGAATAAAGAAGTATACGACATACTTTCAACTTCACTTAAAATACTCGCACCTGTTGTCGTAAAACCTGAAATTGTCTCAAAAATAGCATCTGTAAAGCTTTTGATTTCTCCTGTCAGCATAAAAGGAAGTGCCCCAAAGAAACTTAGAAATATCCAGCTTAATGCTGTTGCAACGCACCCTTCCTTCAAATAAAATACTTTTTCCACAGGTTTTTTTAAGGTCATAAGACAGCCTAACACCATGCATAAAGCAGCCACTGCCAGATACCACACGCCCTGATTTTCTCTGTAAATCACTGACACCATACATGGCAGTAAAAGCAGAATTGCTTCTATTTTTAAAACATGACCTAAGATAAACCTTACCATTGAACCATTCATAACTTCCCATGCTCCCTATAATAATATATCCTTTATATCCCTGAATCCTTTGTGGGTTGTCATAATCATTACGGTATCGCCCACTTTTATGCTGTCTTGTCCATTGGGCAACATAATTTTACCATTTCTGTTGATAAATGATATTAGTAAATCTTTCTTTAATTTCAAATCACGAAGCGGTATATCAGTAACAGCCGACTTCTCATCAATTCTGAACTCAATTGCCTCTACTCTTTGGTCAAACAGATGATACAATGTCTCTATATTACTGTCCATAGAGTTTTTCTTTGCTCTTACATAGGCAATTATAGCTTCTGCCGTAATATATTTCGGATACAAAACACTTCCTAAATCAAGGGAATTGATAACTGTCTTGAAATTTATTCTGTTTATTTTAGTTATTACTTTGGCATCTGATGCATGACGCGCATGAAGTGTAAGAAGTATATTCTCTTCATCAATACCTGTAAGCGGCACAAATGACTGGACATACTTAAGTCCCTCTTCTTTCAACAGCTCTTCATCAGTTCCATCTCCATTTATAATTACAGCATCAGGTAAAAGTACGCTGAGTTCTTCACAGCGGTTTCTGTTCTGCTCAATTATCTTTACATCAACACCCATATTTAAAAGCTGCTTTGCAAGATAATATCCGGCTCTTCCTCCTCCTACTATCATTGCATCTTTTACTTTATTTGTCTTAAGACCTATATATTCAAAAAATTCCTTAACATATCTTCGCGGAAGAACAACAGAAACCACATCGTCCTGTTTAACTTTAAATTCTCCGTCAGGTATATAGACTTCTCCATCTCTTTCAATTGCACCGATAAGAATATTAACACCGTTATTTTTATGGGTAATTATCCTGCCCAGTTCTGCAATCTTAATTCCATCAAGTATATTTCTGCCCGGAAGCTTAAATTTGATTATTTCCGCCTGTCCATGCGCAAATGAACTTACTTCAAGCGCTGTTGGAAGTGCAAGTATTCTTGCAGCCTCTTTTGCCATCTCAAGCTCTGGATTTATAACCATTGTGAGTCCGAGTTTCTCTCTTAAATACGATATATCCTCTATATAATCAGGATTTCTTACTCTTGCTATTGCAGCACATTCTCCAACTTTTCTCGCAATAGTGCAGCACAGTAAATTAAGTTCATCAGAACCTGTAACTGCAATTATCAAATCGGCATCTTTGATTCCGGCATCCATCTGTGTACTGTAACTTGCACCATTTCCAACTACACCCATAACATCATATAATTCAGCAAGTGCCTGTACTCTTGATGCCTCTGTATCAACTACAGTAATGTCATGTCCTTCATTACAAAGTTGTTCTACAAGTGTGTTTCCTACTTTTCCACAACCTACAATCAATATGTTCAAACCATTTTTGTCTGTTTTCTTTGCAAAATGCATTTTCTTTTACTTTTCCTCCATACTCATAGTCAGGTATCCCTGACCCCAGCATCAACTCATAGAATATTATAAATCATTTTTATAATAATATCAATCGCCATTTATACAACTTAATTCAATCTTAGCCAACTGATAAATTATATACAATGAACGGATAATTAACTGTCAACAGCCAAAAGTTCTAACCCTCAAATTATACAATTTCAACTAACATTCTTAATAAGCGTGAATTTTCTTTATAAAAATTTAATCCCTTAAAGGTATTGCTTTAATGATAAAAATTGTTTAGAATACAATATTGTAAAAACCACAAAGGAGGACATAAACCATGGCAGACTTGAATGTTGTGGAAAAGCAGCCACTTACAGATGACTATTTAAAGAAAATGGATGCGTATTGGCGTGCTACAAACTATCTTGGTGCTGCTCAGTTGTATTTACTGGACAACCCATTACTTCGTGAACCATTAAAACCGGAACACATTAAGAAAAAAATCGTAGGACACTGGGGAACAGTTCCTGGTCAGAACTTTATATATGTTCACTTGAATCGTGTAATCAAAAAATACGATCAGGATATGATTTTAATTTCCGGTCCTGGACACGGCGGAAACTTTTTCGTTGCCAATACATACTTAGAAGGTACTTACAGCGAAGTTTATCCAAATATCGGAGAAGATATGGATGGACTTAAGAAGCTTTGCAAGCAGTTCTCATTCCCTGGAGGTATCTCAAGTCATGTTGCACCGGAAACACCTGGTTCAATTAATGAAGGTGGTGAGTTAGGCTACTCTCTTGCACATTCTTTTGGTGCTGTGTTTGATAATCCTGACTTAGTTGTTTCATGTATAGTAGGTGACGGTGAGGCTGAAACAGGTCCACTTGCTACTTCATGGCAGTGTAATAAATTTTTAAATCCTATAAATGACGGTGCAGTTCTTCCTATCCTTCATCTTAATGGATACAAGATTAGCAACCCAACTATTCTTGCAAGAATTTCTAAAGAAGAACTCACTAATTTCTTTGACGGTTGTGGCTGGGAACCATATTTCGTTGAAGGCGACGAGCCAATGGATATGCATAAGAAAATGGCTGAAGCTTTAGATAAAGCTATGGACAAGATTAAAGCAATCCAGAAAAATGCCCGTGAGAACAATGATGCAACAAGACCAAAGTGGCCTATGATTGTTCTTCGTACACCAAAGGGATGGACAGGTCCAAAGGTTGTTGACGGTTCTCAGATTGAAGGTTCATTCCGTGCACATCAGGTTCCGATTATGATGGATAAGCCTGAACATCTTGATATGTTGAAAGAATGGCTCTTAAGCTATCACCCGGAAGAACTTTTCGATGAAAACGGTAAACTTATCCCTGAACTTAAAGCTCTTGCTCCAACAGGCGATAAGAGAATCGGTTCTAACCCACATGCAAACGGTGGTAAATTACTCCGCGATTTAAGACTTCCTGATTTCCGTAAATATGGTATCGATGTTCCAACACCAGGTGCTGTAGAAGCTCAGGATATGATTGAACTTGGCGGATTCGTAAGAGATATATTTAAATTAAATGAAGACTCTAAAAACTTCCGTATTTTCGGACCAGACGAGACTATGTCAAACCGTCTTGGTAAAGTATTCGAAGTTACTAACAGAGATTGGAATAATGAAAAATATGACACAGATGAATTCCTCGCTACAGACGGTCGTGTTATGGACTCAATGCTCAGCGAACATATGTGCGAAGGCTGGTTAGAAGGTTATCTTCTTACAGGTCGTCATGGCTTCTTCGCAAGTTATGAAGCATTTATCCGTGTTGTAGATTCAATGTGTGCACAGCATGCAAAATGGTTAAAAGTCTGCAGTCAGCTTCCTTGGAGACAGTCAATTGCATCTCTTAACTTAATTCTTACATCAAATGTATGGCAGCAGGATCATAATGGATTTACACATCAGGATCCAGGTTTCCTTGACCATATTGCAAATAAGAAGGCAGATGTTGTAAGACTTTATCTTCCACCTGATACTAACTGCTTATTATCATGCTTTGACCATTGTATCAGAAGCCGTGACTATGTAAATGTACTTGTTACATCTAAACATCCTCGTCAGCAGTGGCTCACAATGGAACAGGCTGTTAAACATTGTACTCAGGGTATCGGTATCTGGGATTGGGCAAGTAACGACCAGGGTGAAGAACCTGATATTGTAATGGCTTGTTGTGGTGATACACCAACACTTGAAACACTTGCAGCAGTAACAATCTTAAGAGATGCTCTTCCGGAGTTAAAGATTCGTGTTGTCAATGTAGTTGACCTTATGAAGTTAGAGTCAAGTACAAAACACCCTCATGGTTTAACAAATGCTGAATATGATGCTCTCTTCACAAAAGATAAGCCAATCATCTTCGCATTCCACGGATATCGCACACTTATCCATGAGCTTACATATGACCGTACAAACCGCAACATCACAGTACACGGTTATCAGGAAGAAGGAACAATCACTACACCATTCGATATGCGTGTTCAGAATGAAATTGACCGTTTCAGCCTTGTTAAGAGTGCTCTTCATAACCTTCCACAGTTAGGAAACAAGGGCTCTTACCTCATTCAGAAGATGAATGACAAGTTAGTTGAACATAAACAGTACATACATGAATATGGTGTTGATTTACCAGAAATCAGAGACTGGAAATGGAATAAATAATTTACAGTGTATGTAATTTAATTTAAATCTGTACAAACTAATCCCCCGCTTAGCACTTTATAATTAAAGTATTTTAAGCGGGGGATTTTAAGTTATGCTATATGTAGCAAATAAGCCAAAATTGGTGTCTGAATTAGTTTTCTGATGTATCAATGCTGCTTTTATTTAAAATAAATTTAACACCGTCATCAGTCATTTTCTTTGAAACAACGCAGAACTTGTTAAATTCATACTCACCTTTCGTATAAGTCGGATTAAGTGTTGTCTCTTCCATTATATTGCTGCCATTAATAACAGTGCATGAATCTATATTGGCAATGTCATCACAATTTACTTCTTCTTTTACTGCAAGAATATTATACTGCTCAAATGAATCTTTGTATGCTTTTAAAATATTTGCTTTCTTCTCGTCCGGACAATCTGAAAGATAGGCTTCAAGCTGTTCATAATTTTCTATTATCTGCATATTATCGCTTGTTTTATCATTTTTTTCACTTATAAATGCATGAATATTTCCTTCTGCAGATTCTAACGATTTTGTGTTGACTATGTCCGTAATTCCAAGTGCCATTTTTAACACATCTGCCACATCATTAAGATTGACTTTTCCATCACCGTCAACATCATACGAAAACTCCTGATAATTACTCAAATCTGAAATTCCAAGTGCACCTTTAAGCACTTCATTTACATCACTTAATGTTACCTTCCACTTTTGACCAACACTTCCCATTATACAGTTTTTAACATAATCTGCCGGATAAACTGTTTTATCCATAACTTTTCCTGACTCATTCTCAGTTCCCATCAATCCAAGACTGATACCCTGTTCTATATTTTCTGAATCATCAACAACTGAAAAAGTAATAGTTGCTATCTCTTTAACAACAGGCTCATATTTATCTTCAATTGCATACTCATAATATATACCAGCCATTCCTATGTAACTGTCATTAACTTTATAATCATATATACTGTAAGCATCTCTTAAAACCCAGCTATCATCATCCAGCACAGGCTGAAATGCTTCTATAAATTCCTGCGACCATTCAAATTTGTCAAATTTAAGCGTTTTATTATCATATTTAACTGCAAAATCAAACCCACCCTTTAAATTTTTTATGTCGTCTTCTGCAAAATTTATTTTAACAATTACCTTATCGGCTTCTCTTTTAACATCTAACACTCCCCTGTCACTATTACAGTAAATTCCTGAAAAATCGCTTTTCTGACCACCAACTACACCAATCTGACTCATTATACATGCTATATCAGAAAATGTCAGTGCACCGTCTCTGTTTACATCATATTCTGCATTATAACTGTCTGCACTGTTATCAAGCGCAAGCTTCAGGCCTGTCTTATACTCCGTAAATGCCTGTGTATTATCACACGCAAAACTGCTGCATGCTCCTGCTATACATAATCCTGCTAATGTTTTTGCTGCTGCCTTTTTAAATTTCTTTGTCATAATAATCTCTCCTGTCTATATTTATTGTTTTAATTTGTTTTATCATTGCCTTTTGTTATTGTTTATTACAATTGCTTATTATCTTTTGTTGTTAATTGTTACTTATTATGTTTTATTATCTTTAGTGTTTTTCGATATCTTATTTTTTTTAGCTTTATATTAACCGGTTCATTACTATAGACAGCAAATTTTTTAATTGGTTGCAAAAAATTGTTAAATTGCAAAAAAAAATAACCATCACCATAGTGATGGCCATTTTTAATGAAGTTCTCCTGACTTTTACCCATTGGTATATCTTGCAAGAAACTGCTTTGTTCTCTCTTCTTTTGGATTATCTATAACATCTTTTGGATTTCCCTGCTCAACAATTACACCGTTATCCATAAATATGACTTTATCTGCAACATCTCTTGCAAATGCCATTTCATGAGTAACTATAATCATTGTTGTATTCTGCTCTGCAAGCCCTCTTATAACTTTAAGAACTTCTCCTGTAAGCTCAGGGTCAAGCGCAGATGTCGGTTCATCAAAACAAAGGATATCCGGTTTTAGGGCAAGTGCTCTCGCAATTGCAACTCGCTGCTGCTGTCCACCGGAAAGCTGATGCGGATAATGGGTCATTCTACCGGACAATCCCATCTGGTCAAGCAGCATTTCACCATGCTTTTCAATTCGTGCAAGAACAGCTTTCTTATCCTGTTTAAACTCTTCACTATCCTGTGCAAGAAGCCGCTCTGCAAGCGTAACATTTTCCAGTGCTGTATATTGTGGGAAAAGATTAAATGACTGAAAAACCATTCCAAAATGGAGTCTTTTCTTTCTTAATTCATCTTCTCTTTCTTTAACTTTATTTGAGGCATCAAACAAAGTCTCTCCATTTACAGTAATACTGCCCTGATTCGGTTTCTCCAGAAAATTCAGACATCTAAGCAATGTTGTCTTTCCTGAACCGGAAGAACCGATTATAGCCAGCGCATTTCCTTCATCAAGGGAAAAACTGACATCTTTTAACACTTTTGTCTTTCCAAAATGTTTTTCTATATTTTTAACTTCTAAAATCGACACAAACTGCCTCCGTTCTGCCATGACTTTTAAGCAAAAAGAATTCGCATCATTGCTCTATTTAAAATAATCAAGTTTCTTTTCGATAAAATTAAATAATAAAGTAAGCACACCTACAAATGCAAGGTAAAATACACCGGTATAGAATAGCGGCCATGTAAGACCGGCTGACTTCATAAATGAATAACCTGCAAATGTAAGTTCATAAGCAGCTATAATTCTTGCCAGTGAAGTATCTTTTACAAGTGTAATTATTTCATTCGACATTGGTGGAACTACCCGTTTTATCATCTGAATAAGTGTTACTTTAAAAAATATCTGGGTTCTTGTCATGCCAAGAACCTGTCCTGCTTCACGCTGTCCGGCAGGAACACCTTCGATTCCGCCACGAAAAATAACAGAAAAATAACAGGCATAGTTAATAACAAATGCTACAACTGTAGCAGTAATTCTTCCACTTTCATTACCGCTCCATATATTATGTCCAAGCCATAATCCCGGTCCATAAAATATAATTATAAGCTGAAGCATAAGCGGTGTACCACGAATTATCCACACAAGAACCTGTATAAAAACACTGAGCGGTTTAAATTTGCTTATAGTGCCAAGTGCCAGTATAAGACCAAATGGCAAAGCAAAAAGTAATGTAAATATAAATATCTCAAATGTAGTACCAAGACCACTTAAAAGTGATTGTGTTACTGTCCAAAACATATAAATCTCTCCTAATTAATCCTCTGGAACTACTACTACCTGTGCGTTATTACAATATGCATTTGTACATTCCATGCTCTCTGTTACTTCTGATGTAAGTGTCATACCATTCCATACAACATCAATATTCTTAGAATTTAATTCCATAACCTTATTGTCCCAGTCAATTTCTACAAACTGTACATCAACACCGAGTTCTTCACCGACAATTTTAGCCATATCAGCATCAAAACCAATCCATTTACCTGATTCATCTTTATAATCCATTGGTTCAAAATCTGTAATACCTACAATAAGTGTACCTTTATTCTTAATATATTCCACATCACTGTCTTTTTCTGCTGCTGTATATTCACATTCATCCTGTTCAACCAAAGCTTCCTGAACGCCATATGTAGTTGCTACAGACTGCATTCTTCCACTCTTATATGTATCAGCAAATACAGCATTTATAAAAGAGGCTAAATCAGAATCTTTACGACAGCCAACGCCATACTCTTCTGTAGTTAATTTATCTGTATATTTTAAATTAGGGTAACTTGTTCCATCTCCAATCATAGCACCTGCCATAAGTAAATCAATAATAGCAGCATCAGATGTTCCGGAAGCAACTTCCATCAATGCATCTGCCTGTGATGCAACTGAATTATATTCAAAACCTTCAGCTTTTGCAGCTTCTTCACCTGCAGAACCTGTCTCAACAGCATAAACTTTACTGTCACTGCCGCTGCCTTTCTTGCCACCACATGCTGTTACACTCAATCCCATAACAACTGCTAACCCTAAAACCAACAAATTTTTCTTTTTCATCTGAATATCCTCCAATTTTTTCACAATCTTACTTATGGATTATATCACAGCACTTTTTGAAAGTAAAGAAATGTTTGTTTTTCATTGTGTTTTCTGTTCTTTTTATCTTAATGTCATTTTAATTGCCTTGTTTTTTTCTGTTCTTCTTACTCTGATGTCTTTTTAATTTTTTATTTATTCTCTATTTTTGTAGTCTTACATAGATTTTCTATTTCACAACATATCTGTTCTGCTGTTATACATGTTTTATTTCTCGCCATCACATAAACCGGAATATGCGCTGAAATTTCAAGACATTTTTTCCCTGTTACCGGTCCATATTTGTCTTTTCCAAGCAATTTTCTAAGAAATAGATTTTCAGCTACAACACGCATTTTTTCAAGCCCTGTTACTTTATCAACAACCAGGTTGTCCATTTCATTCCATAAAAGCATTACAAGCATACCTATTTTAACCGGCTTATTGCAAAAATCACCTTCATATTTTACCATAAACTTATCTTTAGCTTCATCAATATAAATTAATTTATCTAATTCCAGTTTCTTATCAATAGCAGCATCTCTGCAAAGCTTCTGATAAGGAAAGGCGGGTCTTACAAAAACTTCCCCGCCTTTAACTGAAACAACTGCCATATCATCGGCCATAAAACTCCAGCCTGAATCAAGCAGATTAGCAGTTACTGTAGACTTTCCACAGCCGCTCTCACCACACAAAATAACTGCCCTGTCATTATTCATCACCACACTGCAGTGCAGCGCAAGTTCCCCTCTCTGCATCATTAACATAGCAAGACCAAATCCAAGCAGATATGTCCGGACATACTGCTCATTGGCATTGTTCTTGCGTTTAAAATAAAGAGTTGTACCTTCTTCTGCCCACATATATAATGTTTTATTTTCTATAAACGAAAATACCGTATCAAATACATAAAGCTTCCCACTTTTCTCTTTTGATTTAACAAGTCTGTCAGGAAGCTTAAAAACTTCCCTGACAAAAAAAACTTCGTCATTTTCATCATTTGTTTTTTTCACAACAGAACCATTATAAGATGCTGCAAACATACTACATTCTATTTCATTTTCATCTGCCCTGGTAAGTTGTATAAACTCAATATCAGAAATCATTTTATATCCGTAAATATTATACGAAAAAGCCACAAAAACACCTCACAACTTTTTTATATTTATATTATACAAATCAAACCGGTCTATTTCAATATATTACTTAACTTTATTTTTATATCCCCTTACTCTACCGAATATGTTATGATTTATTTTCTTATCTTCCTTTACTATATCCTAGTATAACGATTTCTAAATAACTATACAATTGACATAGGATATTTTTCTGAGAGTGCATGTCAAAAAACGTAGGCGTAGCTGGGCTACGCTGAGGATTTTTGATGTGTGCTATCGGGAAAATAGACAAATGATATGATGTAGTTAATTTAAAATTGTTAAACTAGTGCGTGAGAGGGTGCCAGATGCCGGAGGCATCTGCTTAGCATCGACCTAACGGAGTGTAGAGCAAACCCTTCGAGTCCGAACCGGACTCGAAAAAAAGAGACAGGAATAATTTCCTGTCTCTTTTTTTCTACGTGCGTGAGAGGATTCGAACCCCCGACACCTTGGTCCGTAGCCAAGTGCTCTATCCAGCTGAGCTACACACACATAATATTTTATAGTATTTCGTCACAACAAAATATATTATACTCTTTTTTTATATATTGTCAAGTATTTTTTGCAATTTATTTTATTTTTTTTATTTTAATCAACTGTTTTCATTATTTTACTATGCATGCGCCAGCTCTGATTTAATAAAAGGCAAAACCTCATCATATCCTAAATCAAGAACCGCAGCTATCTCTTCATATAACATCTTTTCTGCTTTTTTTAGTGCAGTTTCATCTGCAGTCCATATTTTCTTTCCCTGCTGCTCTCGTTGTTTCTTTTCATAGTAAACTGTCTTTATAAGCTTTACAAGTTCAATTCGATTTCCTTCTTTAAGAATATGCGTAAACAATTCTTTTCTGACTTTATTATTCTCTTCATTATAAATTTCTCTCTCTGGCATACTGTGAATAAGTTCGTATACTTCTTCTTTTGAAAGAACCTCTTTCATTCTTGAAACACTTTTAGGGTTATTAACAGGAACATAAATACTTGCATCCATATCACTTATCGGACTTAATACATAATACAGTTTCTCTTCATCTGAAAATTTTTCGTTTCTTATATCAACAATTTTGCAAACACCACTTACACCATACATAACCTCTGTGCCAATCTCATACATAATAAAACTCCTTTCGCATAATCTCACAGCAAAATATTACAGTTATATTGTAATTATATTGCCACTTTTACAATTATTATACACTATATTATAGCACAAATTTACATATTAATGTAAGTGAAATTTTAAATTTAAATTATATATTTAAATTTTTTCTTTAATAAATAATATCTGAAATAACAACACTAAAAACAGTAATTACCAGACAAATTTTTTATATAGTTAGCTGGTATATACTTTATCCTTTACATCATCCAAAACCTTATCATAACGATTAGTAATAATGACATCACTACGCTTTTTAAACAGTTTCAAATCAGACACAACTTCATTTCCAAAAAAAGTACCTTCACTTTGTAAAAAAGGTTCGTATACAATTACAAGAGCTCCTTTTGCACGGATTCTCTTCATAACACCCAAAATACTGCTCTGTCTGAAATTATCACTGTTTTTTTTCATAGCGAGCTTGTACACTCCTATAGTTACTTCCTTTTCTCTTTCTTTCCGGTAATCGCAATTAGTGTTGTAATTATTATAGGCTGCCATCTGCGAACTACGGTCTTCTCTAAAATTTGTCCTTGAGGATTATCTGATATATCAGGCTGTCCATAAACTTCCATTGATGATAAATAAACTATGCTCTCAGCCTTGTTAGTTGCTGCTAACCTTAAAATATTTCTTGTCGCATCAACGATTGATTCGGTTACTTCTACCGGGTGTTCTATCATCTCTTTTGATTTTGTAACCGCAGCGCAATGAAAAATATAATCAATCTGTCCTGTTATTTCAAATTTGTCTGCCAAATCTGCCTTTACAATTTCTACATTCAGAACTTCTTTTGCTTTTTCTTCATTTCGTATTACCGTAATTAATGATATTGAAAATTTCTTTTCTTTATTTAAGAAATTCATATATTTTAATAAAAGTGAACCTATAAAACCTGTTCCTCCTGTCACAAGTACAGTTTTATTATTTAATTTCTGCCAGTCCACATTCATTGTATACAAATATTCAAAATCTTCGTATAAAACATCACTACACATACTGCAATACCTCTTCATTTTGAATCATAATCGGTTTCTTAGTTGCCTTATACATTGGGACTACAGAACTATTAGTTCCATAATACGCATCGCTAAGTATTATTGCTCTGTCTATGTCCGGAGTATCATCATAAATTCCCCAATTTTCCTGACGGTATGTAGAAATAATTTCGTCGTACTCCTCAAGCAATTCTTCTCTCATTGCTTTTATTGTCTCTCTCATAAGAGGGTGCGGCCGAAAAATCAATGCTATTTCACCACTATTTTCCTTAAATACCTTTAAAACATCTTTAATTTTTATAATCATCTGTTCTTTCGTATTCAGCAATGCCGCCACACTGACATTATAAAAAACAATTTTTTTCCAGCTTCCATCCGGTTTTCTGATTATTTTTAACCATTCTTCCGGTATATCTAAATCTGTCTTTCTGACATATGCTAATCTGTCTATTTTCGGAGAGCCGGTGCCGTAAATTTTGTCTTCCCAATATTGTCTTGTTTTTTCACCCGTATTTTTAACTAAAACTTTTATATATATCTGTCGCATATTTTCTGACTGGACAATAACTTTATTGGCATGTATAACTGCAGGAAGCAGACAGAAATGTTCTATATTCTGAATCTCTAATTCATCATTTATATTTACTTCATCTAATATAAAATATGGTATATACACTAATTTATCAGTATACTGTTTAAGATTTTTCGAATAAAAAAACGGGTGCACGCTTGTAACTTTGTTAGTCTCATCATAGGGATTATGAATAAATATTATATCTGGTCTTCTCTCTTCAAAAGAGTATTCCTCCCATGATGTAATCGGAACATAATCCGGATACATGTCACCTTCATAGTGCATCATTCCAAAGCTGCCATCAGAATTCTTATCATAATATGGAATTGGTATTACATAAGCATCTGTTTCTCCATCATCATCTGCAGACTTCCATACACTTTCAAGCGAATCCCACATAGAAGCCTTATATGGCAAAAAAACAACTTCTTTTCTGTCTTTATATTTGTTCTGTAACAGACTCTTTAATTTTTTCAGTAAATGCTTTACATTACCAACTAAATTAAAACAATTGGTTTTGTCCGGAAAACCTATGCTTATCTGATATATCAGTTCACAATACTGTTCAAGTAATTTAACTATATCTGTAGAAATTCTGCCAATCTTTGATTCTAATGATTCAATATATGTTCCCGCCTGAATTGCTATATCCTGACACTGCGTCATTATGTCAACCAGTTCTTCCTGCGAAATCTGATTAAACTGCTTCATCAAAGACTCATTA
>CAJJNI010000032.1 GCA_905193085.1 uncultured Lachnospiraceae bacterium
ATTATCATTCGTAGATGTTGATGATGTAATTGATGTTAATGAAAGACTTCTTGCTAAGATTTTTAAAGAAGCAATCGGTGTAGATGTTAAGCTTCCTATTCAGAGAATGACATGGCAGGAGGCAATGGACAGATATGGTTCAGATAAGCCTGATACAAGATTTGGAATGGAATTAAAGAATGTTTCAGATATAGTTAAAGACTGTGGATTTGGTGTGTTTACAGGTGCACTTGAAAATGGCGGCAGTGTCCGTGGCATTAATGCCAAAGGACAGGGCGGCATTGCAAGAAAGAAAATTGATGCTTATGTTAATTTCGCAAAAGATTTTGGTGCAAAAGGACTTGCATATCTTGCAATAAATGAAGATGGCACATACAAATCTTCATTTGCAAAATTCATGACAGAAGATGAATTAAAAGCATTGGTAGAAGCTATGGAAGGTGAACCGGGAGATTTACTTTTCTTTGCTGCTGATAAGAATAAAGTTGTATATGATGTATTGGGAAATCTTCGTCTTGAAGTTGCAAGAAATCTTGATTTACTTGACAAGAATCAGTTTAATTTCCTCTGGGTTACAGAATTCCCACTCTTAGAGTGGTCAGATGAGCAGAACCGTTATATGGCTATGCATCACCCATTTACAATGCCAATGGAAGAAGATTTAGACAAAATTGACACAGACCCGGGTGCTGTAAGAGCAAAGGCATATGATATTGTCTTAAACGGTACAGAAATCGGTGGAGGAAGTGTCCGTATCCATATGGATGATGTACAGGAGAAAATGTTTGAAGTATTAGGATTTTCTAAAGAACAGTCATATGAGCAGTTTGGATTTTTATTAAATGCGTTCAAGTATGGTGTTCCACCTCACGCAGGACTTGCATATGGACTTGACCGTCTTATTATGCTTATGGCAAAAGAAGACAGTATCCGTGAAGTTATTGCATTCCCTAAAGTAAAAGATGCTTCATGTTTAATGACAGATGCCCCAAATGTCGTTGACGAAAAGCAGCTTAAAGAGCTGGCAATTGAAATCAGTAAAGACGCCAAAGAAGCGTAATATAGTATTTACCATAGCTTATGACGGTACGAAGTACAGAGGCTGGCAGAAGCAGGGAAATACAGATAACACAATTCAGGAGAAGCTGGAGACATTATTGTCCCGGCTTCTTTCTGAAAATATAGAAATAAATGGGGCTGGAAGAACTGATGCGGGAGTACACGCATACGGTCAGGTTGCAAATTTTATTACAACTTCACAAATGTCATGTGAAAAAATGTTAGAAAACACTAACAAATATCTGCCTGAGGATATAGCGGTACTTGATGCAAAAGATGCTTCTTTAAGATTTCACAGCAGACTTAATGCTGCTTCAAAACACTACAGATACAGAATATTAAACAGCAGCATAAGAGATGTGTTTAATATAAAATATCAGTATATGTTAGAAAACGAGATTGATACAGATGCAATGGCAGAGGCGGCAGAGTATCTAATTGGAGAGCATGATTTTAAAAGCTTCTGCGGTAATAAACATATGAAGAAATCAACTGTCAGAAGAATAGATAAAATTGAAATTGTAAGAAAAGATAATGAGATAGTTCTTGATTATTATGGAAATGGGTTTTTACAGTATATGGTAAGGCTTATTACTGGTACTTTGATAGAAATTGGTTTACATAATATGAAACCTGAACAGATGAAGAATATACTTGATGCAAAGTCAAAAGATGCGGCAGCAGGAGCTGCACCGGCTCATGGTCTTGCACTTATGCAGGTTTTTTATTAATAATAGCAGGAGCAGCAAATTGTGTTTCAGCCTTATAATTGTAAATAATTGTTATAAATCTCAGATTGTTTCATATAATATAGATGAAATAATCTGAGGAGCATAGTAATGTGTGGATTTGCAGGATTTAGTGATTATAACAGGGATTTGACAAAACAGATAGATGAAAATAAAAATATTTTGCAGAGAATGGGGAAAAGTATTTCGCACAGAGGACCTGATGATTTTAATATGGAAGTAAGAGCACATACGGCTTTTGCTCATGCCAGACTTGCTGTTGTCGATATTAAGGGCGGCGTACAGCCTATGGTAAGGCAGAGTGAAGGTTTTACTTATAGTATTGTATATAATGGTGAGTTATACAATACTAAAGAGCTACGTGCACATTTATCAAAAATGGGCGTTAAGTTTGAAACTAACTCTGATACGGAGGTTTTACTTAAAACATATATAACATACAAAGAGCAGTGTGTTCATATGTTAAACGGTATTTATTCATTTGTAATTTATGACGGAAAATTAAACAGGACATTTTTTGTCAGGGACAGATTTGGTGTAAAACCGTTATTTTACAGTGAAAAAAATGGAAATATAATTTTTGCATCTGAAATTAAAGGAATACTTAATCACCCTGATATAGAACCTGTGATTGATGTTAACGGTCTGTGTGAAATAATAGGACTCGGACCGGCAAGAAGCCCCGGAAATGGTGTGTTTAAGGGGATTCATGAATTTCCTCCGGGATTTGCGGGAATACTTGATGAGAGTGGTTTTAAAGTATACAGATATTTTGAATTAGAGGCTGCCGAGCATAAGGATAATTATCAACAGACAGTTGAACAGACAAGATTTCTTTTAATTGATTCAATTGAAAGACAGCTTGGCTCTGATGTGCCATTATGCACACTTCTTTCAGGTGGAATAGATTCAAGCATTGTTTCGAGTGTGGCTTCATCATATTTAAAGAAACATGGCAGAGTATTGGACACATATTCATTTGATTATGAAGGAAACGGAGAATATTTTAAGGCATCAGATTTTCAGCCGTCACAGGACCGTCCGTATGTAGATAAAATGGTTAAATATTTAGGCACAAAGCATACTTATTTAAACTGTAATAATAAGCAGTTATTTGATTCTCTTTCAGATGCAGTAAAAGCAAAAGATTTGCCGGGAATGGCAGATGTTGACTCATCAATGCTGTTTTTCTGCCGGCAGATTAAAAAGCGTCATACGGTATGTCTTTCAGGAGAATGTGCTGATGAGGTGTTTGGCGGATATCCGTGGTTTCGAGATGAGGAAGCGTTTAATAATAATGTTTTTCCGTGGTCAAAGGACTTATCATTCAGAAAATTTATACTAAAAAAAGATATTCTTGAAAAACTGCCGCTTGATGATTATGTAAATTATGCATATGAAAGAACAATACATCAGACTCCGGCATTAAGCGGTGAGAATAAGACAGAGGCAAGAAGAAGAGAGATTTCATATCTTAATTTAAGATGGTTTATGACGACACTGCTCGATAGAAAAGACAGAACAACAATGGCGAGTGGTCTTGAAGTGAGAGTTCCGTTTGCAGACCACAGACTTATTCAGTATGTATACAATGTTCCATGGCAGTTTAAATTTTCAAATAATACCGTAAAAGGACTGCTTCGTGATGCGGCAAGAGGGCTGCTTCCTGATGAAGTGTTATACAGAAGAAAAAGTCCATATCCAAAGACCTACAATCCGGGATATGAAATGTTGTTAAAACAGAGACTTAAAAGAATTATTGACAATCCACAGTCAGCAATATCAAAGCTTGTTGACAAAGAAAATATCTGTAAACTTATGAATTCCCCGGCGGACTATGGTAAACCGTGGTTTGGACAGTTGATGGCAGTTCCGCAGATGTATGCTTATTTAATCCAGATAGAAATGTGGATGCAGGAATACAAAATAAAATTAGAATTATGATGCCGGTTCTGCAAAGGTAGAAAACTTTCTGTGCCTGCACAATAAAGCTTTAGATATGAAAAACAGCCAGACACGGAAAAATAGCGGTTTACATAATAAATCAGCTGTTTTCCCGTGTCTGCATAATTACATGTGTTGTTCTGTAAAAAAGTGATTCGTGTGTATTATATTATACTTAATTTACAAAATTACCGGTTCAATCTGTTCTCCTTTAAGTGCCGACTCAATTGCAGGAAGAACCTTTGATGAATCGGATACGAGAGAATGTGGCTTTAACATATAATTATCCTGTGAAAATGGCACAAAATAAATGTTTTTGGTGTTCATAAGCTGGCCGATATTTTTAAAGTTTGCACTTAATGCATCGTTTGTTGATATGAATATAAGGACCGGCCGGTTTATTCTTAAATGTGATTTAGCTGCCATAAGTACAGGTGAATCAGTTATTCCAAGAGCTAATTTAGCCAGTGTATTACCGGTACATGGTGCAATCATAAATAAATCAAACATCTTTTTTGGTCCGACAGGTTCAGCATCTTCTATAGTTGTAATAGCAACCTTTCCGGTAAGCTTTTCAGCTTTATCAATAAAGTCTTTTGCTTTTCCAAAGCGGGAATCAATTTTTTGTGACTGGAATGAAAATACAGTCGTCAGAGAAAATTCTTCTTCAAGAAGCTGTTCCATGCATGAAAAAATTTTACCGTAAGTACAAAAGGAACCGCACATACCGATTCCAATTCGCACATCTTTCATAAATAACTCCTTTACAATAATTTATTCAAAATTGCTTCAGCCAAAATTTCACCTGAAGAGCATGCTGCGGTTTTTCCAGGTATGCCAAGACAAAGTTTGGCGTTTATCCCTTTTTTCTTTGCGTAGTTAAAATCTGTTCCGCCC
Source organism: uncultured Lachnospiraceae bacterium (assembly GCA_905193085.1). Taxonomy (GTDB): domain Bacteria; phylum Bacillota; class Clostridia; order Lachnospirales; family Lachnospiraceae; genus CAJJNI01. The sequence goes on from CAJJNI010000032.1 coordinate 4,650, forward strand.
GGAACTGAAGCTATATCAATAATGACAGTCTTTTGATTAATTTTATTAAGACAGCTGCTTGTTAAAACAGGTGCCGGTATAGTGTTAAAAATAAACTGGAATTTTCCAGCGTAGCGTTTAAGCCGTGAAAAAGGAATAATATTATATCCAAGACTCTCTGAAAGAGCAAGGTCGATAGGATTTCTTGTGCAGACTGTGACATTTGCTCCAATACCCTTTAATTTATCGCATAAAACTTTACCACATCTTCCGTAACCTAAGACTAAAGTATTAGAATTGTGAAGTGTAATATTGCTTTCAAGTATTGCGTGTGCAATAGCACCTTCGGCTGTGGCAATTCCGTTTCTTATTGCAACTGCTGAATCAGCCATTAAATCATAACAGGAAATATTAAGCTGTTTCAAATCAGATGCAAGATTTTTAGGGATAACTCCGCCAAATACAATATTAGAAGGCATAAGAGCCGATTTAAGGGTTTCAATGCTTACAGGCGGCTCATTTCCGGTAATAAATAAATTTGTTCCATCTTTGGTTACAGGCAGCGGCAAAATTATATGCATGTCAGGGTGGACTAACGAAGTAAAAGAAGAAGCCTGCAGACAATTACAGGAAAGTGCAGGGTTTTCAATTCCATATGTGATTACTGAATGTCCTTTTTGGCACAGATAATTGGCTAAATGAACCTGCCGCATATCGCCGCCGATAACTAAAAATTTAAAAGCTGCCATAATCCTCCCTAGAAAGAAACTGATACTTTCTATTATAATATGGCAGCTTAAATAAAAATGTTCTTATTAAGTTGTTAAAACTTTTTTTTGAAAATTTTTCCTGTTAAATTGATATAATTATTACTGTCAGAAAAAAATTTATGAGTTGCTCTGTGAATACTGGCTGTTATAAAGTTCGTAGTAGAAGCCATGTTTTTCAAGCAGTTCATTATGTGTTCCCTGTTCAATTATATTTCCGTCCTTCATTACAAGAATGCAGTCAGCTTCTTTGATTGTAGAAAGACGGTGGGCTACTATAAAGCTTGTGCGGCCCTGCATCATCTGTGCAAATGCATGCTGGATTTTTAATTCTGTTCTCGTATCTATTGATGATGTTGCTTCATCAAGAATTAACATTGGAGGTAAGTCAAGCATAAGTCTTGCAATACAAAGTAACTGTTTCTGACCTTGTGATAAATTACCACCATCTTCAGAAATTACCGTTTCATATCCATTAGGCATTCTCTTTATAAAGCTGTGAGCATGGGCAAGCTTAGCGGCATTTTCTATCTGTTCTGCTGTTGCATCAGGTTTTCCGTAAGCTATATTTTCGGCAATAGTTCCTGCTTTAAGCCATGTGTCCTGAAGAACCATGCCAACATTTGTTCTCAGGCTGTTTCTTGTCATTTTAGCTGTATTATGACCGTCTATTTTGATATTTCCTGAGTTAATATCATAGAAACGCATCAAAAGATTGATAAGGGTACTTTTTCCGCACCCTGTCGGGCCTACAATGGCAATTCTCTGCCCCGGTTCAACTTTAAGATTAAAATCAGTAATAAAAGGTTTTGGCGGAACATATGAAAAACATACATTATTAAATTCAACAGTTCCGGCAGCATCAGTTAAGCAGTAATTATCTTCACTGTCAGGTACTTCTTCCGGTTCATCCATTAACTCAAAAACTCTTGCCGCACATGCAATTGCATTTTGAAGTTCTGCGGCTACACTTGAAATTTCATTAAAAGGCTTTGTGTATTGGTTAGCGTAGCTTAAGAAGCATGAAAGCTGACCTATACTGATATGACCGCCTATTGCGCAGATAGCTCCGTAAACGCCTACAGCAGCATACACAAGGCTGTTTACAAATCTTGTTGAAGGGTTTGTGAGTGATGAGAAAAATGTGGCGGAGAGGCTGTCATCATGAAGTGTTTTATTTAACTTCTCAAATCTGTCGATTGAGCGTTCTTCATAGGTAAATGCAGTGACAACCTTCTGTTTTCCAATCATTTCTTCAATGTGGCCTGTAAGAGCACCTTTTGCTTCTGCCTGTGCGTGGAACATATGATAAGTATGTTTTGCAATAAAGCTTGCAACAAACAGTGAAAGCGGTGTAATTACAACGACTACCAGAGTGATTTTAATATTGATGCTTATCATGAAAATCAAAGTTCCGATAATTGTCATAAAACTTGTAAATAACTGTGTAAAACCGATTAAAAGACCGTCTGTAAACTGGTCGACATCTGAAATAATACGGCTTATTATGTCACCGTTTGAATTACCGTCAACATATTTAATCGGCAGTTTCGTAAGATGTAGAAATGCGTCAGTTCTTATATTTTTGACAACCTTGTATGTTATGGAATTGTTGCATATATTCATAAGCCATTGTGCAGCGGCGGTTCCTATAACAATAATAAGATATTTTACAAGGATTGAAAAAAGTGCACCAAAATCAACTTTGCCTTTACCAAGCATTAAATCAATTGCATTACCTGTAAGAATAGGTGCATAAAGTGTAAGGGCAACGCTGATAATTGCAAGAAGAATAGACATACACATGAAAAAACGATAAGGCTTTATATATGTCAGGATTCTTTTTACGGTATCTTTCTGCTTTAGTTTAATCATGTTATTAAGCCTCCTTTTTCTGTGTCTGTGATTCATAAATTTCTCTGTAAATATCACATGTTTTAAGCAGGTTTTCATGACTGTCAAAACCTGCAATTTTACCGTCATCAAGAACTATAATGCGGTCTGCACCTGCAACAGAAGCAGCTCTTTGTGAAATAATGATAGTAGTACAGTGATTTTTAATTTCATATAATGCTTTTCTTAATTTTGCATCAGTTGCATAGTCGAGCGCAGAAGCACTGTCATCAAGAATAAGTATTGAAGGTTTTTTAACAAGGGCCCTTGCAATTGTAAATCTCTGTTTCTGACCACCTGAAAGATTTTGTCCACCCTGGCTTATTTTAAAATCAAGTCCTCCATCTTTGGAGTCTGTGATTTCCTTTGCCTGTGATATTGTAAGTGCTTCAAATAATTCTTCATCAGTGGCATTTTCATTTCCCCATTTAAGATTTTCTCTTATTGAGCCTTTAAAAAGATTGGCATACTGTGGAACAATACCTACAAGCTTTCTTAATGAATTGAGTGAATAGTTTTTAACATTAACATCATTGACAAATACATCCCCCTTTGTTGCATCGTAAAATCTTGGAATTAAATGTACAAGAGAAGTTTTTCCTGAACCTGTACCTCCTATAATTCCAATCGTTTCATTTGGATTAATTTTAAAATCAAGATTGCTTAATGCATATTCATTACTTTCAGGATATGAAAAGTTTACATTTTTAAATTCAATTGAAACACCTGATTCTGGTGATGCTTCTACCGGATTTTCAGGCTCTTTGATTGAGGTTTCAATTTCAAGTATATCTTTGATTCTGTTAGCGCATGCTAACGATTTTGTAAATGTAATAATAAGGTTTACAAGCTTAATAAGCTCAACAAGAATCTGTGACATGTAATTTACGAGTGCAAGCACTTCACCTTTTGTAAGTATGCCCGTATCAACCTTATCTCCACCAATCCATAAAATAATTATGAGAGAAACATTTACAATTACATAAGTAAGAGGGTTTAAAACTGCTGAAATTTTTCCGACAAATGACTGCAGGGTAAAAAGATTTTCAGCTTCGTTATTAAAAGATTTAATTTCCTCGTCCTGTCTGCAAAATGCCCGGATCTGACGGACCCCTGTAAGGTTTTCTCTTGTTTTTAAAAGTAATGTGTCAAGTTTTCCCTGTACTTTTTTATAGAGGGGAACACTTGATAACATAATTCCGAAAACTACTACTGAAAGAAGCGGGATTGCAATTACAAATACAAGAGCGGCTTTTACATTTACTGTAAATGCCATTATCATTGCACCAAATACTATAAATGGCGAACGAAGGAAAAGTCTTAATACAAGATTTACACATGTCTGAACCTGGTTTACATCATTTGTAATTCTTGTAATTAAAGTTGATGTACCGATTTTATCAATTTCATAGTATGAAAAAGTGTTGATGTGTTTAAAAAGATGGCTTCTTAAATCTGTTGCAAAACCTACAGCGGCTTTTGCAGCAAAATACTGTGCGGTAAGTGAACAGGCAAGTCCTATAGCTGCTAAAAGAACAAGTATTCCGCCCATCTGAAAAATATAGCCTGTGTCTGCTGTAGAAATACCCTTATCTACAATGCGGGCAACTATAAGTGGAACAATCAGCTCAAAGCTTGCTTCAAGCAATTTAAATAGAGGACTGATTATACACTCTTTTAAATAATTCTTTAAGTATTTTAGTAAATAAGTCATAACATATTCTCCTTGTAAAATTTGTCATCTATTTATTATGATGTCGTGGATAAAAGTCCCAAAGTCTTTCACCTGCCTATGAGTAAGCCCATGTGGGTTCAGACCTTTTGACCCTTGCATCATTATATCACTGTATATATACAGGTGTCAAAATTGTTTTATATAAGAGTATATAAATAATACTTTTAATATACTTAACAGTTCAGTCCGTATCATTTATAAAGCCTTAGTTTTACCGGATTTTTAGGACTGTGTGCAGACTTTACATGGCATATCTTTTATTAAATACATAGTTTTTCATAAGAGTGCATAATTTATACTATCAGAGTATATGGGAGTGGAAAATGAGACTTTGGGATTTAAAGCAAAAAGAGGTCATAAATATGTGTGACTGCCGAAGACTTGGATGCGTGTGTGATTTGGGCATAAACTGCAAGACCGGCTGCATTGAAGTTTTAATAGTTCCGGGACCTGCAAGATTATGTGGTTTTTTAGGCAGGGAAATTGAATATGTTATACCGTGGAAATGTGTAAAACAGATTGGCGAGGATATAATACTTGTCGAGGTTGAAGTTGATAAAATTACGGAGAAATGTCAGTATTAATTTCTTGACGGAATTAATTGGTGCGTATATACTTAAATGGGGAAACACCCTTTTGTTGTAACTGTATGGCTTAAAAATCAAGCCAAGAAGGAGGAAAAAGGATGAAATGTCCATTTTGCAGCCGTGAAAATACAAGAGTAATAGATTCAAGACCGGCAGATGATAACTGTTCAATCCGCCGGAGAAGATTATGTGATGCATGCGGTAAAAGATTTACAACCTATGAGAAGGTTGAGACAATTCCGCTTGTTGTGATAAAGAAAGATAATACAAGACAGCAGTATGACCGCTCCAAGATAGAAGCAGGAGTTGTCAGGGCATGTTATAAAAGGCCTGTTTCTGTTGAACAGATGACAAAGCTTGTCGATGAAGTGGAGACAGAGGTTTTTAACAGAGAAGAAAAGGAAATTGCAAGCAGTGAAATTGGAGAACTTGTAATGGACAAGCTTAAAGATTTAGAGGCTGTTGCCTATGTAAGATTTGCATCAGTATACCGTGAATTTAAAGATGTAAATACATTTATGGAAGAATTAAAAAATTTATTAGACAAATAGGAGAACTTAATAATGTTTCAGAAGTTTTATCCGGACGAATGGGTTGATTCTACTTATGTAATACCATTTGAGCAATATTATGAAAAAGGATACAGAGGAATTTTATTTGATATAGATAATACGCTTGTAAGACATGGAGAGCCTGCTACAAAAGAAGCAGAAGAACTATTTGAAAGACTTCATAAAATTGGCTTTTCAACATGTCTTATTTCAAATAATAAAAAAGAAAGAGTTGATTTATTTACAGAAAATATTGATACTCACAGCATTTATAAAGCAGGCAAGCCTAAAATTGCCGGATATGAGAAGGCGATGGAGGAGATTGGCTGTAACAGAAAGAATACGCTTTTTGTCGGAGACCAGCTTTTTACAGATGTATGGGGCGCAAAAAGAACGGGAATATACAGTATTTTAGTTAAACCAATTCACCCAAAAGAAGAAATACAGATTGTGCTTAAGAGATATCTTGAAAAAATAGTGCTTGCAGAATATAAAAGACATATGAAAAAATCAGGCGTAAAGGAGAAATAGTAATGATAGAGAAGATAGATGGTTTAACCAGGCTGTGTGGTGTTATTGGAAACCCTATTGCTCACACATTTTCACCGCTCATACATAATACGATTGCAGGAAAATCAGGAGATAACCTTGTATATACAGCATTTAATGTGAAAGAAAATCTTGATGCGGCCATTAAAGGTGCGTATGCATTAAATATTTTAGGAATAAATATTACTGTTCCATATAAAAGCGAAGTTATGAAGTCGCTCGTTGATATAGATGAAGCTGCAAAAACAATTGGTGCAGTCAACACACTTGTACGGACTGATGGCGGTTATAAAGGATATAATACCGATTATCTTGGACTTAAAAGAGCAATGGAAGATGATGGAATACAGATTAAATCAAAGCCTGTTCTTTTATTTGGTGCAGGTGGTGCGGCAAGGGCAGCAGCGTATCTTACAGGAAGCCTTGAGGCAAAAGAACTCTACATTATAAACCGTACTAAAGAAAAAGGACAGGTTCTTGCAGAAGATATAAAAGAAATATTTGCAGGTTTTAAAGTAAGTGTGCTTGATTACAGTGAGTTAGACAGGCTCCCAAAACAGAAGTACACAGCAATTCAGACTACAAATGTAGGAATGTGGCCAGATACAGACAAATGTGTTTTAAATGATAATAATGTATATGAAATGATAGATATGGCGGTTGACATAATTTTCAATCCAGAAGAGACTGTATTTATGAAAAATGTTAAAAATAACGGTGGAATTGCTGTTAATGGCCTTAAAATGCTTTTATATCAGGGAATTATAGCTTATGAACTATGGAATGATACAAATGTGTCAGCAAGCCTTGCAGAAGAAATTTATGAATTGATGAAAAAGGAGTTCATACACAGATGAGCAATATTATTTTGATAGGTTTTATGGGAAGTGGCAAAACTTCCTGTGGAAAAGAGCTTTCCCGCATTCTGAATGTTGGTTTTTCCGACACAGATGAGATGATAGAACAGCAGCAGAACATGACTATTGCCGATATTTTTGAAAAGCATGGAGAAGCCTATTTCAGAAAATTAGAGACAGAGCTTGTTGAGTCTCTTATTGGCACACAAATCGGAGTTTTGTCCGTCGGAGGCGGACTTGCAGTAACTAAAGGAAATGACATTCTTTTAAAAAAGCTTGGAATGGTTGTATATTTAAAGGCAGGAAAGGAATGTTTAATAAAGCGTCTTAAAGGAGATTCAAAAAGACCACTTCTTGCCGGTGGAAATCTTGAAGAAAAAATAACATCACTTATGAATGCAAGAGAAGAGAAATATATTGCAGCCGCTGATATAGTTTTTGAGACAGAAAATATGTCAGTAAAAGAAGTTGCAGAGAAATTAAGTAAAATATGCCGGTAATTTGCAGTAATTAATAAATATATATCAGTAGAATAAGTTACGGTAAATTATGAAATGTTTATCACTATAATAATTACAGTGAATTACGAAAAGTTTATCAGTAAAATTTATTAAAAAAGAAGGGTTTATTTTGATAGTAGAAAAAGTAATTGATTTAATGAAAGAAAAAAAGCTTGATGCATTATTAGTAGCATCAATGTATAACTACCGTTATATAAGTGGTTTTACGGGAGATACTGCATATTTGTATATTTCTGATAACAGAAGAGTTCTGCTTACGGATTCAAGATATACTACATGGGCGCGCTCAGAAGCAAAAGGCTTTGAAGTGGTAGAAGTTGATGCTCAAAATACTTATTCTGATATTGTAGGCAGGTATCTTGATGAAGATAAGGCTTCTAATATAGGTTTTGAGAATACACAGATGCTTTACTGCGATGTAATTAAATTCAAAAATAAATCTAAGAATGTAGAATTTGTGGAGCTTGACGGTCAGTTAGATAAAATAAGACAGATAAAATCAGAAGCTGAGTTAAAGAAAATTGCAGAAGCTGAAAAAATAGGAGATAATGCATTTAAGCATATATTAAACTATATAAGAGAGGGATTAACCGAAGAAGAAGTTGCATTAGAGCTTGAGATGTATATGAGAAAAAACGGTGCGTCAAAATTAAGTTTTGAGACAATCGTTGCTTCTGGAACTAATTCAGCTATGCCGCATGCCACACCGGGAAAAAGAAAAATTACAAAGGGTGACTTTGTGACAATGGATTTTGGCTGTGTTTTCGAGGGTTATTGTTCCGATATGACAAGAACAATCTGCATCGGAAAACCTGATGAAAAACAGAAGGAAATATATAACACTGTTTTAAAGGCGCAGACAGAATCAGTTAAAGCTTTATGTGCAGGAAAGACCGGTTCACAGATGGATAAAATTGCAAGAGACATAATAAGTGATGCCGGATATGGTAAATATTTCGGACATGCATTAGGACACAGCGTAGGTCTTTACATTCATGAAGAACCAAGACTCTCAGCAAGAGATAATTCAGTTCTGAAAGAAAATATGCTTGTAACAATTGAACCGGGAATTTATATTCCTGAATTTGGCGGTGTAAGAATAGAGGACCTTCTTGTAGTTAAAGATGGCGGCAGTCTTAATCTTACACATTCACCTAAAGAACTGATAATTGTTGATTAAATTTTAATTTAAGTGGACAATGAGTAAAAAGTCAGTGCTTACACGAGAAGCTGGCAACTGTAGTAATAACTTGAAAAATTGTAAAGTGAGTTTTTCGCAGTTAAAATATAAAAGAAGATATAGTTAATAAATGAGGCATGAAAATGTTAATGAAAGATTTAAACAAAAAATATGTAAGTATAATTTTGAGTATATTGATTGCACTTACAGGCATTTGTATTGAAAAAAATAATACAGATGTTTTCTTTTCATGCTTTAATGACAATATTCAGACATCTTATTTAAATGATAAAGAACCTTTCAACCATGATTTATCAGCAGAATATGATGCCGCAAAAGTTACGGTAATTCAGGCGAACCAGGTAATTACAACACCGGAACGTGAATGTCGTATAGAAGAAAATACAGCAAAAATTTTGCAGATATTTAAAAATTCAGATGAAAGCAAAAAATCCTCCATAAAGGGCAGCAGTATGTCTGTTATAGCCAGAACAACACAGTTATCTGAATTGTGGTCTGTAATCATAAAGAAATTTTTTATGCAGAATACCGTCTTTTCAAATGGAAAAGAAATGATAATATCCTACATGCATAATAAGGACGGAGATAAAGACAGAATCCATTTTTAACATAAATTAAAAAATATAAGTTAAATAATTATGTAAATTAAGAATATTTGCTAAAACTTAATAATACATAGGAATAGTATAATTTAGTTAAAATGGAGGATAAATTATGGTTGAAAATATAGTAATAATAGTTATGCTTGTTATTGTTGTTGCTGCAGTTGCAGTTATTATGTTGTGGGAAAAGAAAACCAGTACAGACACAGGGGAACATGAAAGTGTACAGCAGGCAGACAGCAGTAATAAAACTGTAACAGTTAAAAAAGGGAAAAATGCATAAAAAAAGGGAAGCTTACAGATAATATAAATCAATACCAGCAGTTTTAGTGTTTCACAGAGAATAATCTGTGGACACAAAACTGCCGGTATTTATTAATTTTCGTCTGAATTTTTATCAGAATCTTTTACAAATTTAGTAATTAAATATACAAGAATTGTAAGAATGACAATTACAACGAATATGCTGAGCATGCCTTTCCACATAATTTCAAGAGCCTGTGAAACAGTATTTGCAGCTAAAAGATTATACATATTGTTCCCTCCTTATTACAAAAGTGATGTGACAAGATTTAAAATAACACCACCGGCTACAACAGAAGCAATCTGTCCTGAAACATTAGTACCTGTAGCCTGCATAATAAGAATGTTTGTAGGGTCTTCTTTAAGTGCAAGTCTTTGTACTACACGGGCAGACATAGGGAATGCAGAAATTCCTGCCGCACCAATCATAGGATTGATTTTTTCTTTTGAGAAAAGATTAATTATTTTTGCAAAAATAACACCGGCAGCTGTATCGAATATAAACGCTACAAGACCGATAACCATAATACCGAGTGTCTGTAACTGTACAAATTCTTCAGCTCTCATACTGAATGAAATAGTAATACCAAGAAGAAGCGTTACAAGATTTGCAAGTACATTTTGTGCTGTATCAGAGAGATTACCAAGAACACCACATTCTCTTAATAAATTACCAAACATCAAGAATCCTACTAATGAAACAGAAGTAGGAGCTATAAGTCCTGCTATAAAAGTAACTATGATAGGAAAAATGATTTTTGCTTTTTTAGATACGGAATTTTGTACATAATCCATATGTATGCAGCGTTCTTTCTTTGTAGTAAGAGTTTTAATAACTGCAGGCTGTACTATAGGGACGAGTGCCATATAAGAGTAGGCAACTACAGCAATTGCGCCCATATATTTTGAATTAAGCACCTGGGAAACCAAAATTGCGGTAGGTCCGTCAGCGGCACCGATAATACCTATTGAAGCGGCATCATTTAAATCAAAGCCCATCAAAGCCGCAACTAAAATTGCAAAGAAAATACCAAACTGAGCGGCGGCACCGAATAAGAAAAATTTAGGATTTGCAAGCAGAGGTCCAAAATCAATCATTGCGCCGATACCGATAAATAAAAGAAGCGGCATAGCTTCAGAGGCCTCAATACCAATGTCAAAGAGCCACTGTATAATACCGGTAGAGGATATTTCATCGGTAAGCTGCTGTGTTAAAACACCTGAATAAGGCAGATTAACTAAAATTGCGCCAAATCCCATAGGTAAAAGCAAAGCAGGTTCTAAGTCTTTTTTAATTGCAAGGTAAATTAGCAATGCACCAATTAAGTACATCACAAGGTATTGTGGGTTTTCAATCAATCCGTTAATACCGTTAAGTAAGAAATCCATAATATTCCTCCTGTCTTATAAATAGTATATTTAAAGTTCAGATGTCGGGAATTGTTACTGATAAGATATTGTTACTTACAGGATTATAAACATAACAGCTTATTAGCTTATAGCATGTACATCCGGTATTTGCGTAAAAAAAAGACTTATGCCACCAAAAGGTGACATAAGTCTTGTCATGACCGGTACAGTCTTTTTAAGAGATATCTGTACCAGATTAAACCAGAGCCGATGCCCACGATGTTGATTTAATCCTATGAAGAATCATAGTGACTACTCCCTTATATCTGAGAAAATTTTATCATGTGAAAATACGAATGTCAAACAAAAGGCGGCTAAGATTTGGTTAAGAAATCAGAGTGTTAAAAATAACAATACATGACTGGATTGTTATGTGATTGTCTGGTTGAAATAATTTATTATTTTGATAAAATATCAATATGATGTGATGTCAGATACAAAATACAGTTACACAGCA
>CAJJNI010000033.1 GCA_905193085.1 uncultured Lachnospiraceae bacterium
CATCAGTTGTAATTGTATATGTCATACTCTGCTTATTCTGTGACAATATACCCTGACTTACAGTAATTACCGGAGCTTTCTTATCAATACACTGCACTGACGGAAGAGTTGTATAATCTCTCTTTCCATTGTTCTTTGCCTGTGCACTTACAACAATCTGTCCTGCATAATTATCTGCATAAGTTACAGTAACATTTTTTCCAAAATATTCTGCACTGACTGCAGCTTCTGATGTAAGCTCTTCACCAACACCATTTTCTTTTGTCTCATCATATGCATAAAGTTTTACATCACTAACCGGCTTGTTATAAGAAATATTAGCTGTCACATCATTATTGACTAATGAAAGGCCTTCAGTATCAGGAGACTCATTCATGACATAAGAACCACTTTCAGTTCCGGTCATTCTTCTTGTTCCAAACCACTGCACACTAAGAGATGATGGTGCTCCATAATCAAATCCCTGAACCTGTGCAGTTGTATTTCCTGAATTACCATACACATCTGTGTATGTAAATTCATATGTTTCATTATCAAAGAAATCATGATAATAATGTTTAACAAGCTTTGTTGTCTCTACACCATTCTCTGTAACTGTCTCTTCATTCATAAAGGTTGTAGCATCCAGATTAGTTGCAATTACATCTTCGGATACATCTGCCACAAGATATGCCCTGACAAACGCAATATCATTATCATCACGCAATACCTTGTATTCTACCTTTACATCTGCAGCTTCATTATCAAATGAATCTACAGAAAATCCTTTCAATGCTTTCACATTTCCGGCTTCATCTACAAAATACAAATCAAACTGTGCCGGTTTTGTAATTTCAACCGTATAACCGGCAATTTTAAGACCATCTATTGAATCACCACTGTCACTGTAAGATACCGGTGCAGCCGCTCCTGCTTTTTTCGCAATAAGTTTTACCTTACTCTCATCAGTAATCTGGAATGCCATCTTGTAGCCTCTTGCAACATACTGTGCCATACTGTCATTTACCCTTGAAGTTTCAGATAAATTTCCATTTTCATCTACATCAAAAACACCATCTAATGCAGTATATCCACGACGCAGTCCGCTTACAATACCCTGAAATTCCGGTGCTGTAGTGTCAGGTTCAGGTAAAACAGTCTTATCAATATTATATGGAAGATTTACAGTCAGACTTCCTGTGTTACCTGCCTCGTCTCTGTATTCAAATGTATACTTATCTCCCTTCTTGCTTCCAACAGGGAAGATATATTTTGTATCTCCATTTAAACCGTACAAATCTTCATCGCACTGTAATATAACTTTCACAGGACCATCTACCGTATCACTGCTTCCGTCCATAAAATAAGGCTCTGTACTACCATTGTCATACAAAAATACAGGAGTTACATCTTCTATCTTCTTATCAATATTACTTACTTTGACATTTTTGCTTACAATCTGGCCATCATAGATTCCTTCAACATAAACCTCACCGTTATCTTCCATTACTATACGGGCGGCTGTAGAATCTATCTGGTCTATCTCACCAGTTTTATCAGTAATGCGGTTTCCGTTTTCATCTACTGATACTGCTGTAATTGTAAGAATCTTAGCATCAGAAGCCATTGCTTCTCCGGAAACTGCTTCTAAATTAGCCATGACTGTCACATTCTGATTTGTCTGCTTTGTCTCTGAATAATTAATTCTTATTCTGTCAGAACCTTCCTCGAATGCTCCTGTAGTATCCAGCTCCTGATTATAGGTGTTTCCAAACAAATCAGTATACTCCAGTTCATACTGTCCTGCACTGTGAAGCATTGTAAGAGGACTTAAGAAATGATACTTATAATCACTGTATGCAGTAAGTTCTTCTCCAGGATTAACAATAACTTCCTGCTTAGCTACCGCTGCAACATTTGTACCTGCTCCGTAATTGTAAATTCTGCTAAGCGGCGATTCACTTTCAACAAACAGATTGCCATTGCTGTCAAAGTTTGTTGTATCGTCATAAGAATACATATTTCCATATAATGGATATTCATTCCTCTGCTCTGCTGAACCATTTACCTTAAGTTCAGGTTTTTTATTTTCATAAGAGAATGGCTGTTCGTTATAACTTTCATTTCCATTTGCATCATTAACACTCAGTTGTATTCCGCCATAACACATCTCACCTTCAGGCACATCATTCTGATACATAAATGTACCCCACACATAAATACAACCGCCAGTGTTATTTTCACTGTCATTTGGAATATACTGTGTCTTATATATTCCATAATTTACTGAACTGTAATCCTCCCAACATGCAGCACCTGATGTTTCTGTGCTCTGTCCGAAGTTTACAGTGTACTCTGCCTCTTCGTATGGGTCTCCTGTAACCTGCGGATTATCTGTTATCAACGGTTCATCTGTTATTGATGGTGCCGCAGTAACTAAAGGTTCATCTGTTTGTGCAGGCTCTCCTTCTTTGTCTGAACCATTTAATGTACCATTGGCCTTTTTTATTTTATAGCCATAATAACCATCATATCTGATTTTCAGCAAATCGTTCATATCCAGTTCATTGTTATCACTTACATTAATTTTAAAACAGAAATTCATTCCGTCCTGCTGATATTCAACAACTGTATCCGGCTCAATACCATCTACATCTTCTGCTGTAAATGTATCTGCAACAAGATTATCATTATAATTTTCCAGATTATAAACATCTGTATTATAACTGGCATTGTACATTACAAATTCCCAGCTTCCCGGTTCATAACAGCTGATAGAATTATAAGAATCGCGTACATCTTCTGTATAGAACTCATGAAGTTTCATTACCGCTTCCGGACACTCTGCAAACACATTTTCACTAAGTTGCAATTTGTGTTCAATCTTACTTTCTTCTCTTATATAATCTTTAGGAACTGTCTGCTTAGTTGCATTTATAAATAATGTCTTTTTGTCAACCTGTCCGTTTGTATTTAAAACCTCATAACAGATAACATTTCTGCCTTCTGTAACCGGAATATAATACTGTCCGTCTTTACAATAAGAAGCTTCATCAAATACATACTTTCCAGAATCATCAACTGCCGCTTCACTGACATTATAAATATATGAATAAACTCCTTCAGACTCTGTCAAATCACGCCACTGTGCATTTTTTGCATTTGCACTATCTGCCTGATTATATACTCTGAACTTAAGATTTCGTTCAATGCCGCTCTCTGTCTCAGGAAGTTTTCCTTCAAAAGACACCTGCTGAGTAACAGTATAGCCTTCCGGCGGTGCCGCAATACCCATACCAACCACATAGCCATACTCAGAAGCAAATGACAGGTCAATATTATCAGACAGCTTATATACAGCCTCTTTCTGTTCAGATTTATATTCGATTACTCTGCTGTAGGTCTTATTGTAATATCCAGACCATAAATCAGTATATACATAACGGTCAATATAAATATCATTATAATATGTTACATGACAGTCTCCATCAGTAGTTGTCACAACAAATTCCAGATAATACCAGCCGCTTCCGTTATCTTCTGAAACACCGGTTGAAACAGTAATTCCCTGTTCCCTTGTGGCTGTAAAATCATATTTTTCACAGATAGTATCTGAATTATCAACCGTATCTGCTGATTCAATTGTGTGCTTAGAACCATCTGATGTCTTACGAAGTCTTACATAAGAAGCTGATGCATCAATATCTGCAAGATTATAGTTAAAGTTTCCTTCATTCTTTCCTGCAAGTGTATAAATAAAAGATACTCCATCTATACTGTACGCTGTACTTGTACTTGTCTGTGCATCATATGAAAGCATGCCTTTTATGTCCTGACTGTTGCTGTCAATAACATTTTTTACTGTCGCACTGTAATCACCTGCATTTGCAAGATAAATATCTGAATGCTCATTTATGGCAATTGCATCTAAAGAATCATAATATACTTTCAAAGTTCCTGATGCATTGTTAAAATTATCTACTGTTCTTACCGTAATGCTTACTTCTCCAGTTCCATAACATGTGGCTAACTTATTAATCAGACTCTCATACGCTGACTTGCCGCCATTTGTACTGCTGTAATTATATGTCAGCTGTGGTGCTCCCGGACTTCCATCATCAGTATATTTACTTTCAACATAATACCAGTCATTCTGTGTAAATATATCTTTTTCAGTTGTTGAATTACATATATAAATGTAACGCTCATTATCACTGAACTGAACTTCTGTAAAACTTAAAAGAGTTGCAAGTGTACCATCTGTATTTACAAGTGCATCTGGCTGCTTCATTATAAGCTCCGGACGCGCCAATGGCTTATCTGCTGTTCCTACATTTATAGAATATCTATTTTCTACTTTACCGAAAAACAGTGTATATTTATATGTTTCTTCTGTTGTGTGTCCTGCAAAATCTGTTACCGTAACTTTTAGACTTACAGTTTTCTTTTTATCAGAATCAACATTATCATCATTATACGAACCCTTAACCGGAATTTCTATGTTACGACGGTCTGTATATGATGTGATATCACACTGCTGTGCCGATTGACCTGACCACTGATATGTCACAGACTGTACACCATACTCATCAGATACATTAAGGGTAGTAGTTATCTCTGCTGATGTCCTCTGTGCATTACCGTCAATGCTGCTTTTCTTCTGTTCAAGAGATGGTGCTTTATTATCTGCAAAGTAAGACAACGCAAAACTGTCTTTCCCCTTATTACCAGCATAATCCATTGTTGAAAAAACAAGATTACCGGTAATATTTCCAGCCTTTTCCTCAGTTGCAGCTCCATAATCAATACCATCAACAAGACGAATATGCAGATACAATGTTCCGTTTTCCTTCTCAAACTGTATTATTTTACCATTTACATTACTTCTGTCATCATTCTCATCTACAGTTGTATAAAGTCTCTTCCACACTGCGTTATCCGACACCTTTGATGTCGTACTCCAGCAGTAATCATATGCATATGTATCACTTCCGGTACCACATATCCATTTAAAACCTGCAATAATTCCGGTAACTCCGCTTGAATACACTCCATCTGCATCTTTACTCTCTTTAACATCATCAACATTCACAGGGAAAGTAAGTACTTTACCATTATATGATGATACAGGAGTATAAACTCCATCTGTCACATCAAGATTTAAAGTTGTCTTCGGAGCAAGACGGTCAATAAACTGCTGTCTTTCAGGAGCGATTGTAACATTGTCCATTCCTGTTGTTACATTACCACAAATATCTTTGACATTACTCATTCCATTCAATGAAGTAATCTTAACAGGTTCACCGCCCTTCTGATACATATCTGCAGTAATATTCAAAATCTCAAAAGTAATCTGTGTCTTACTTCCAAGTGCACTGTCAACTCCATCTGCTTCTGCTGCTGAAAGACTATTTACAGATTTAGCCTTAAGCTTAACAAAACCGTTTGCATCTTTAACATTAAGCGTTGCACTGATATTATCAAGAAAATTTTGCTTTTTAGCAGAATCTGACGGATAATCAATTTTGTCATCAAATGTAACTGTAAAACTCAGTTTATCACCAACAGCTGTAAACACATCACTAAGAGTGGCATCTCCTTCGCTCTCATCAACCGGAATGTCAGCTCTTTGTGCCTTAGTCACATCAAGGGATACTTTCTGCACTCCAACCTTAACATTATCAAGAAATACCTGATTTGATACTGTCTTTGTGCCTGCGCTCCAATTAAGTCCGTTACCGGCAAGGTCAGTAATCTTGCTTATTGCGGTAAGGCCAAAACCTAAATATGTTTTTGCTTTTCCATTTTCATCAAGAAGCTTTGCTGAATAACTTCCTCTTGCAGATGCCCATGTATCACTTCCGCCTGGCATCTCAACAGTTCTTACAACAACATCCGTTGCCTGATTTGCAATTTTCTCAGGTACAGTAAAACCGAATACCATCTTGTTACCTTCAAGCTTTACAAGCTGTGCAGAAATTGTACCGGCTCCCTGACCGTTCTTCTTATGGTAAGTCTTAAGATTTAACTTAAGTGCAGAACTTTCTGCATTACCAAAACGGATACTTTCACTGCATTCAAGAATCAGATAACCTGTCTCATTTGCTTTAAATCCACCATTATTTAATGCTGAACCTGTCATGGATTTGCTGATATAGCAGCTTGTGACCTGCGGCATTACTGTATCCACCGCATAAATATTATTCTCACCTACACATGAACCATTACATACACAACGATTATTTCCAGCCCAGTAATTAAAATAGTTATTACTTCCAACTTTACATATTTTTTCAAACTGCTGTGACTGCTCATCATTTTTATTTTCTGTCTCACTGTACAAAAGACTTCCCTGACTTGAGCCTTTAAGCTCAACCATAGCCTTACCCCACTCTTTGCTCCAATGACGCTTGTTGCTGTGCTTATCATTGTATAAATTAGTACGATAACCAATCTGAATCTGACCTTTTGACATAAGACTCTTCATTACTTTATTTGGATAATATCTCCAATTTGCATACCACAGACTGTCATGGTTCTTCTTAGTCCTTTTAGTTCTGTCAAGAGCAGCTCCCTTTGACAGACCCGGTGTTATATTTCCGGACCATGAATCTGCCTTAAAATTCTTATTAAGATTGTAATTTGAACTGCCGAACACATGAACTCTCATGAACTGCTGATTTGTATACGCATTTGCCGGCATAAGACAAACCCCTGCAATGTCCGGATTATATGACACTGCAGCTTCAAGTGTAGTTGAAAACAACCCGGCCGGCAGTGTCGTGACAATCATTCCGAGCACCAGTATTAAAGCCATAAACATACTAATACTTCTTTTTGTCTTTCTTCTTCTCATATATACCTCCTGTCTTTATAATAAACATTCTTCTGCTACAATGGTTCATGAATATTATATAAATGCTATATTATCCATTATTGTTTATTATATAAGTAGTTAAATTTTTTCGCCACACCCGAACGGGTGGTTTTTCACCATTTTTTCACAATTTTATATAGAATGATGCTCCAGTGCTTCTTTTAAATAATTCCTTCTGTCAATACCAAGTTTTCGGAAAATTATTTTCAGATGACTCTTAACTGTATTTTCAGATATATGTAATTTCTGTGAAATCTCGCTGTTCCGATACCCCTGCGCCGCAAGTCCTGCAATCTCAAGTTCTCTTCCAGTCAGTGTATCCTGACCCTGACTGTTATCACTCCTGTCCAGCATATCAAAAATCCTGCTTTTCTCTACTCTTGTATATCGTACATTTAACTGTTCAATCTCCTTCATTACATCACGATATTTTGATACTAATGCAGGAGCACGCATGAAAATAGCAAAATATTTACGATAGCATGCTATAAACACATAATTTTTATCCTTACTGACAAGTTCTAATACTCTGTCTACATACTCCATTGCCTCCGGCATTCTTTGAATTGCCATATGACACATTACAAGTCCTACATACATCATACTGAGTGCCGGCATTGATAACAGCCGCTTATCAAGATGCATTGTAGCTTCTATTCCGGCAATGGCACGCCTGTATTCTTTATTAATAACAAGATCTGTAGTACGGCTTAGTTTTACAAGAAAATTCGTAAATGTCAAATCTGTAAGACTGTCTGCCTCACCAAGTGTCCAGTCGGCAGAGCGTCCGGTTTCCATCATAAGAGCGAGCAGATAGCTTCGCACAGTCTCCTCCATACATTTTGTCATATGCGAACCATTCTTCTTTGAAAAATGCTTTGCCTGGCTATCCAGATATTCGACAGCTTTTTGTACTGCATTCATATCTGACTGATACAGCGCATTAATTCCCCTAAGTTGTGCTGCACCATAAATAACACTGATATTTCCACACTTTTCTGCCATAAGCTGCGCTTTGTGAACTAAAATCTCTGATTCTTCAAACTTTCCCTGTTCTCCAAGTGCCTCTGCCCGATAAAGTTCTGATGCACCAGCACCATGTCCATTTGTCATTTTATTGTAAATGCGCATCATTTTATCCAGCTCATCGGCTGTTTTCATCATACTTCCACATTTATGATAAAAAAGATACAGCATAGATGCACAGCCAAACATAAACGGCTCTTCACTGCAAAACAACTGTGATGGCTTAAGCATAATTTCATCTGCTTTTTCATACACCTCACACATTTTATTTACATCTAGAAATTCACTTAATGCCGACAGCATAAGCCATTCCCCGAACATCTGAACATCTTCCTTAATCGCAGGTAATTCTTTTGCCCCCGCCATATATTTTTCAAAATCATCAAATGCAGTTCCTGCAAACAGTCCATAGCACAACCTGAGAACTGATATAGGATATTTGTTCTGTATCTGCAGAGGGCAATTATTTAAAACATCTCTTGCCATATCCTGATAAGATACCCCATCAAACTGTTCCATAAGCAGTCCTGCAAGATTACAGGATAGAATTTTCTCATAATCATTTGCCATGTAGTAACATTCTACTGCTTTAGCTGTCCATTTCCAATGATAATATACATCACCTGCCCGCCGGCAGACTTCATTATGAAATTTTTCATCTGCAATAACCAGTTGAAAACGCAAAAATGACAACAGCAGTTCATGCGGAATATACCTCTGCTGCGACTCATGAAATTCAAGAAGCGGTACTCTTGCAAGTAATGCCTGAATTTCCCCTGTATCCGGTTTCTCTTCCGGTAATAATTCATCAATATATTTTAGTCCAATCCATTCAAAATGACAAAACCGCAGCAAAATTTTTCTTTCTTCCGGCTCTAACTGTCTCCAGAATAAATTATACAAAAGCTCATTAGTATCATTAACTGCAAATATTCCATCACCATATTCTGCATAGTTACGCATGTATATTGCTACAGCAACTGCCCAGCCGTCTGTCTTATCAAAAGCTGCTGATATATCAGAAGGTGTCATCTCAAAACCTTTCTTTCTGGCAAGTCCATGAATTTCATCTCTTCTGAGAAGCAAATCTTCTTTATTTACAGTACACAAACTTCTGTTCATGCCCTGAGTAATACGGTGAAACTGCTCAATATACTGTGCTGCGCAGATTATATGAAGTCCGTCAGGCTTTCTTCTCGCAAAAACTGCAAGAAGTTGTGGCAGCCATTCATGTGATATATATTGAAAATTGTCAAACACAATATAAATCGGCTTATCAATTTCTATCTGCATTAAAATATCTACAGCCTCGTGCACATTTTCATCATTTATTGCCCCAAGACAGCGCAGTCTGTCGGCATATTCCGATTCAAGCATCTCAAGCCGGCTTAAAAACCATTGCCAACTGCCGCTTCTTACCTTTTGAACAGCAATATACCAATATACATCCGGCATTCCCTTCAATGCCTCACTTATAAATGTGGTTTTACCATACCCTGCCGGAGCTTCAGCCAAAGTAAGCCCGGCAGTTCTTATATGCTCCATCTTAGCCTTTAATCTTTTTGAAAAAAATAATTCGCTCACGCAGATTCTTCCCTCTTTCACTACCAGATAGCCATGCATGGATATCTTCTCTGCAACTTTTAAAATTTCTGATAATGTTCCTTGTAATTTTTGTAATATCTATATATTTTTTTATAATATTCCTATAATATTTTTATCACAACCCAACAAAAATTACAATGCAATCTATCAAAAGTGAAAGATTTATTTAAAATATCTGACCCGGCATTTTCTTTTTCTCTTTATATGGAAACTGCTTATCGAACTTTTCGGCTTCTTTCTCATTAACCATATAGCCTGCCGGAGCGGAATACTCACCTGTAACACTATCCAGATATCCTGGTATCAGTTCTTTACACAGAAAAAACGATGCATCCTCTCCATCTGGTAATCCATGATAACGTATACCAAACTCGCTTGCCTGCTTAAATCCGCTTTTACCATAAAAATCAATATTTCCTTCAAAGCACAACGCTCCACAACCAAGCTCTGCTGCCCTCTCTAATGAATAATCAAGCAGAATTTTCCCATACCCTTTACGCTTAAATTCATTTTTGATACAGATTGGTCCCATTGTCATAATTGGAATATTTCTTCCGTCATCTGCTGTAATTATAGTTCTCATAAACATATTCTGTCCTATTAGTTCTCCGTCCTGATACATGACAAAATCAAGTTCCGGTACAAATGCCGGGTCATTTCTTAACTGATTCAGTACATAATGCTCTAAACAGCCCGGACGATATACATTCCAGAAGCTGTCCCGAACGAGACTTTCCACTTTGTGATACTCACTTTTTTCTTCTAAACGAATGTCAATATTATTCTTCATGATATAATGCTCCTTTAATTCTACCATTGTAGCCCAACTTGTTACCATGTAACTATTTCTTAATTTCATTTACCATACTACTTATAGCCGATTCAAATTCTTCTTTTATCTGTTTCTTATCCACTGCACCATCATATGCACTATAATAGAAATACATAATTGCATAGAATCTGACTGCTTTCTTATCAGCATTTTCAATATCCATGCTCTCAAATAAATCCTTTACATATGAGACAGGTCCCGACGCAAGATACTGCTGATACAATCCCTGCATCTCCTGATTTCTGAATTGTTCTATAGTAAGCATTTTGCGAAACGACGAAGCAAAATCATCTTCTGTCCAATATTCAAACATAGACTTACTATATTCCAAAAAATCATCCAGTGAAACTTTCTCATACTTTTCGGGCATATTATCCTTATCATCCTCAGGCATGTCATACTCTTCTGCCTGATTACTGTCTCCCTGTTCCATACATGCAACAATACTATCATAAATATCCCTTTTACTCTTATAATGACGGTACAAAGCACCCTTTGTCATATCCAGAGCTCCTGCTATCTGGCTAACAGAGACTGCCTCATAACCATCTTTTGCAAACAAATGAAGCGCCACAAGTAATATTTCTTCTTTTCTATTTCCCATACAGTCACCTCCCGAGCGTAAAAATAAACGACCGTTTACTTTTTCATTTTAGTAAACGGTCGTTTATTTGTCAAGTATTATTCTACATAATATTAAAAATTAAATCCAATTATAATCCCCACCTGTCACTGCAAGTGACAACAGCATATCCATTTTTTCAACTTCTTTTTCCCCACGAATCATTTCAATAAGTTTGGCTGACTCAACTATCTTCGGCATCTCATCGTCAGGTCCAATTTCCATATCAGGCTCTTCTCCACAATATGGACAGACAATCGTTGGCGCAACTTTTAAATCAATAAATCTGCTGCCGCATTGCTCACACTCATAATATCCGCACTGTTCAGTGCCATCTGGTACATAATACATTTTATCCTTACCTCCGATTTTTAACTGCATATTCAAATCATTTCTCAAAATCACAATTGTGAGTTAAGTGATTTTGTATCATTATAGCATAGAAATAACAGCGGGTTCAATGTCTTATTGAACCCGCTGTTTTGTTTTAAATAGAGTTTTACCTTTTTAAAGAATACCTTACATTCTATATTATTGTATAGCTATTTGTTTTTATGATAATCGTATTCCTTGGCAAATTTTTAATTATTAAAACTATTCTTCATCACTTGTATTTTCCACTCTTTTCAGGCATTTTTCCGCTAATTGCAATGGAAACTCCTTCTCATACTGAAAACCTTTGCTTTCTAATTCTTTTGCTAACTGAATCCAATTATCATAAGCATTTTTATATTTACCTATCTCTTCATAACAAAATCCAATAGAATATCTTGCGTCAAAATAAGCAGTATCCAATTCTAATGCCTTGTTCCAATACCTGAATGCTTCATCATACTTTTTCAATTTTTTACAGATATCCCCTGCCCATATATACAACTCAGCAACATTATCAAATTTTGCAAGTGCTTTCTGTACATATTCATATGCACTTTCTATCTGTCCGGCATAATAATATGCCGAAATAACAAGAACCCATTGTTTAGGATTGTTCTGTTCATACTGTAAAAGTTCTGTTTGTATCTCTATGTTCTTCTCACTTTTTCCTATCTCCGCAAATAAAGACATCTTCTGCTGACATGTTCTATAATAAGTATCTTCATCTTCACATCTTCCCTGCTCAATGACTTTATCAAAATTATACAATGCTTTCTTTTTACACTCACGCATCATTTGGTGATACATAACTCCACAGCCTCTGATATCTTCCAAAGTATACTCATCTGTACAAAATAACTTTTTAAATTCCTCTTCTGCCCGCAAAAAATCTTCCGTTTTACCTGTCGACTCATACAATGATAACAACCGCTGAGCGTAATTAGAATACGCAGAAATATTTTCTTTATACAAATCGTCTATAGTAACACAATATAATCTTGCTATTTCCGGCAAAAGCATTATATCCGGCATTGTATTATCACATTCCCAACGTGAAACTGATTTTGCACTTACACCAAGATATTCGGCAACCTGCTCCTGTGTATACTTCTTTTCAACACGCAACTTTTTAAGATTTTCTGATAAAATATTTTGACCCATACTTCATCCACTCCTTTTTTATTTTTATTTCTCTTTAAGAATAAATCAGCAGCACATAAAAAAACACATCTTATATTGCGAGTTGATTCTCATATAATGAGAGTGGTTGATTGTTTACACTAAATTTAAGCTGCAAGATTATAGTGTCATTTTCATGCAATCCATAAAGGATTTTATAACTACTTCCTTGAAAATCTCATAATTCATCATAAAATTTTGTATTCCTTCCCATACCAAAATGAGTCTTGGATTTATCCTCGGCTCACTACATCTAATCTATTCTGTATTCTACCTTATATATAATTAATATCTTTTTTCAAACGTTTAATTATATCATCCAAATAATCTTCCAACGATTCCTTGGCAATTGATTTATTAATTCCTGTAACATTCATTTTTTTATTGCTTCTTTAAATTTTTCTATTTTTTCTCTATCATTTAAGTTACTACCAATTACCTTTTTTCTTAATTCCTTCTCAGTTATCATATTTGCTTGAATTAAAACAAAAATATGACTGTCAATTTTTACAAATTTTATTTTGTTAATATCAATGGCAAGATACTCATAAGTACAGTAACCACTCATCATCCATATCATTCCATCCATTTCTGATAATTCATGATTTAAATTTGCTAATCTATACCTATTATTATCCAACCAATACAGCTTGAAAATGCTATTTTTTTCGTCATACTCTACTTTAATTATTTCATCAAAGTTGATATTTGAATAGTGGTCTAACACTACCTTGTTCTTACTTGTCTTGATTATATCATCCAAAATATTTTGTATAATATTGGCATCGGCAACTTCGTTTGGAGAACCATATTTCTCCCAAATATCAATAAAAAGCTGTTCACTAGTTTCATAATCGTACATTTTGCTCCCTCCTTATGATTACATTTACAATTTTGCTTTGTAATTTTCCAAATCATGAAACACACCTAAAATATATACATCATTGTCTTCAATTCGGAAAATCACAATATAATTCATGTTACCAGCTACTGCTTCTCTATAACCTTTGCTTTTGAGGAATTCATCTCTGCAATCAGGAAATTGATATGGATTCTCTTCCATTCGGTCATACACATTCGATATATTATCCATAAGATGCTCTGCTGCCTGTGGATTCTTTAATCGATATATCAAATGATATGCCAGATTATCCAACAATTCCTCTGCTCTTTCTGTGATAATAAGATTATATACCATACCGTTCCCTCATTGCTGTCAATGAACATCTTGCATCCTTTGTTTTTCCTTCTGCTATCTGTTGTTCAGAAAGTTCTAACTCCCGATACATATTCAACTGACGCATTGTATTTTCATAAACAGCCATACTCATAATTACCATATCTCCATAACCATTCTTGGTTACATAGATTGGTTCCTCCGACTTGTTACAAAGTTCTGATATCTCCGAAGTATTTTTCAAATCCTTTATTGGAATAATCTGTGGCATAATAAAACCCCTTTCCATTATTATGGTATAATTATACTATTATTATGACACACTTTCAAGTATTTTAATCGTAATCAATTTTGTTTTTCAGCAATAATCACCTCTTTGGAAGCATAGATTCCTATGACATATTCTACTACTGTCAATTGACATCTAATCGCTAAAATTGAAGCCATCACTTATCCTCCACCACTTCCAACCTAAACCACGCCACTATTTTCGTTAATATAAATATAGTCAAGCAATGTTCGATACAGTTCTTTTACATAACCAAGATGTAACCTCTCGTATATAGACGCTACTGTATCAAACATCCATTCTAATCCTTTCAAAGCAGGCTTCGTAACACACATCCAAATTCAATTTATCTCTACCCTAACCTTAATCTCTAAAAATATGTATATAAAAATTCCCTAATTTACAAAATTTCCCATTCCAGACACATTTCTAGTTCCAAACAGGGAATCATTCTGCTCTCTTGTTCTATCAATCTTTTCTAAATCTCTTCTTTTCCTCAAAATCAAAGAAACCTCTACCACTGTATTTCTACAGTAGTAGAGGTTCTGCATTTTACTTTATCTAATGAATTTCTATATCAAATCCACTGCGGTGTACTACTTGTTGGCAATAGCAGCCTGTGAGGTTTACAATTCACAAGGGGCACTGGGATAGACTGTACTCTAATTCCATTATATTTTCCTATGATTCTCTTTTATTTCTCGCTCAAACCATATAGGAACATTTTTAGAAAGCTTTGCTATTTTCCCATTCTTATATATTGCAAATCGTCTGAAACTTTGTGTATTATCATAAAATGCAATCAAATCACATTCCTCGATAATCAAATTAATTTGCTGAAATGTTTCAATATATCTTCTCTCAATATCCGCTTCAGGAATACCATGCCCACCTTGCTGTACACGATGTCTAACCCTTTCCTTTGCAATATCTACATTATCGACTCCGACATAATGGAGTTCAACGAAATATCCTAATTCTTTTGCTTTCTTAATATTCTTTAGAATCGCTTTTCCACACAATGTCGTTTCCTGATTAAAGGTAATCCCTTCATTAAAATAATCGGAAATTTTACTAACTGCCAGCTTTCCTGCCTTAAATAAATCTTGTGGATTCTTCCAATCTCCAAACTCTTTTAATATTTCATCTGTATTTACTCTTGGCATATCTTTTAATCTAGGAGTCGATTGGTAAAGTGTGGACTTACCTGCACCATTTACCCCTGCAATTAGTATATATTTCTTCATCTTAAAAACCTCCCACCAGAACTTTTCTGATGTATTACATTAAAACAAATTCTGTTCTATTACCTGTTTTTGTCTTGCTTGGAGCAGAAAATCTCCAATCATTTCATAGAAATTCTGCTGTTCCTCTGTTTCAGATTCTAAAACTAATTGTAATGTATCTTCTGGCTCTAACTTAATTATTTCTTCATATATTTCTGTATATTTCTTAACATCACACATACAAACACCTCAATTCTTGAATACAAAAAATAAGTAATCTGTTTTTAATATTATATCACAGTGATAATAGGGGATTCAATCCTTTCTTATTAGAATATCCTAACACATTTTATGAGTACCAATGTTTCACTACTTCCCAATATATTTTCTCATCATAGTCAATAATATAATCCCGATGTTCTTCAAAAGAAAGACCATATGCCATAATTTTATCAATACCTAATTTCAATACCTTTTGTAATCTATGATTTCCGTCAATCAACTTGTCAATATTTTCTGTAAGATTTACCACAATTAGAGGTTGTGTAATATCTGTATTCATTACATATTCCTCTTTACCATGAAATGGATTATTCATTGCCAATCTGATATTTCTGCTCCATATATTCTATCTCCAAATTATAAATTCAAACATCAACACATACTCTTCTTTTATTTTTTTCCAATCTTTTTATCAATC
>CAJJNI010000034.1 GCA_905193085.1 uncultured Lachnospiraceae bacterium
ATTGGCATAATTTACGCAGGCATAAAGAAAAATCCACAAATGTTATACCCTGGTAACTATTGCTTTTATGTAAATTTATGGTAAAATATAAAATAAAAATAATATTTTTATGAAGGAGAACGAGGTGATAAGGTATGGCAGATAAAAAAATGCCAAAGCCCAAAAAGGCTGCTCAAACAACAATTTCTATCAAAGCTAAAATAATTGCTACAATAGTTCCTGTTGTAACGGTTCTGATTGTAATTATGATTATTTTATCTTACACAATTTCCAGTAAAATCATTTCCGGAAATGCTACAAGTCTGTTAGAGTCATCTATCAGTTACCAGTCAGAAAGTATTTCGGCATGGCTTGATGAAAATTTAGCTGCATTTTCTGCGGCAAAACAGACTATTGAACAGACTCATGCAGATGGGGAGAATTTACAGAAAATTTTAAATTCTTACTATGATTATAATGCCAACTATCCAAATGGACTCTATGTGGCCGATGAAAACGGTACTGTGATAAAAGCAGATGAATCAGAACAGAATTTCAGTGATGTGACAAATTCAACATGGTACAAAGAAGGTCTTACCCGTATTAATATGAAATACGGAAGTGCTTATGAAAGCGAAGACGGTACAAAACAGGTCAGTGCCTCCGCAATGCTCAATGACGGTTCAGGACGAATCAGAATCATTTCTGCTGATGTATCATTACAGAGAATTGCAATCATCGTCAACTCATTTGTAAAAATGAACAATGCTGCCGCGTTTTTAGTTGATACAAATGACGGCACAATTTTAGCACATCGTGATGCTTCTTTAGTATCAACAAAGCTTGACACATCAAACAGTGATGCTTTTCTTTCTTCTGTTGCAGACAAAATTGATACTGTAAACTATGATACATGTGAGCTTAACGGTAATCTTACAGGGTTTGAAACTATCACAGGTACTGACTGGGTGCTTGTATCATACATACCTGACAAAATCATTTATGCAAATGTTAAAAGTCTTCGTTTGAAAATGATTACAATCGCTGTTATTGCTTTAATAATTCTTTTAGTATTAACCGAACGGATTATACACATGGTAGTAAAACCTGTGCGAAGCCTTACACACACAATAACAACAATGGCTGACGGAGATTTTACTGTAGATGTTCATGTTAAGGGTAATGATGAAATAGGTCATATGGGCCGGAGTGTTGCCCACTTCCTTGATTCTGTCAGAGGTATGTTAAATGAAATTCACGAAATTTCTGACAAAGTATCAAACCAGTCTGATACAACTAATGACTTATCAATTGCCATGTATGATTCAGCATCCGTTCAGGCAGATTCAATGAATCAGCTTAATACAACTGTTGATGAATTATCCAAATCAATTACTGAAATAGCTGAAAATGCCACAACACTTGCCATGGTTGTATCTGATACTAAACTGACAAGCGTTGAAGTTGAAAAACATATGAAGGAAACTGTAGATACTTCTGAACAGGGTAAGGAAGATATGCATCATGTAAATGATGCAATGCATAACATCAGCTCTTCTATCCGCAAACTTGACGAATCAATAGATAAAGTCGGTACAGCTTCTAATGAAATACATAAAATTGTATCGGTTATCGGTGATATAGCTGATGAGACTAATCTTCTTGCACTCAATGCTTCTATAGAAGCTGCAAGAGCCGGAGATGCCGGCAAAGGATTTGCAGTTGTCGCAACAGAAATAGGCAAGCTTGCACAAACAAGTACCGAATCTGTTGAAAACATTGTAAAACTTATAAACGAAGTTACTAACCTTGTAGAAGAAACCGTTCATCAGGCTGATGACAGCATGAAAAACATTGACGAAAGCAGCACAATGATTAACACTGCACTTCATACATTTGATAAAATATTTAACGATATCCAGACAACTAAAGAGCTTATAGATGAAATGATGTCTAAAGTAAATCAGGTTGATTCTGTTGCTACAAATGTAGCAGCAATTTCAGAAGAGCAGGCTGCAAGTACACAGGAAATCCAGACAACTTCAGAAGATATGGTTACACAGGCTAACCGTATTGCCGAAAACAGCAGTTCCGTAATGGAAGATGCAAAAGAACTGTCTGAAAGCGCAGATAATCTTAAAGAACATATTGAACACTTTAAAATTTAACCTAAATAGCGGATTTTAAAATATCCGCCTGTATATAAGAAATGAGGTTTATCCATGAAAAAATTATCAAACATAATACTTCCTCTGATTCTTTGTATGATTTTACTAACAGGCTGTGCAAACAGTAAAAGTCAACAGGAAAATGCAAGTGGAATTAAAATGTATCTTACCGTATCAACAGCAGATACTTTTCGTCAGACAATTATGGATTCCGCAAAGAAACATGCAAGTGAAGCCGGAGCAGAATTAGTTGTTAAAGATGCCGAAGGCTCACTTGAAAACCAGTTAGCACACATTGAAGAAGCCGTTAATGGCGGATATGATGTTATTTTATGTAACCCGGTAGACACAGATACAGCACTTCAGCTTCAGGTAGCTGCCGGAGATTTACCTATTGTATTTTTCAACTCATGTCCTGATGATAACAGATTACAGGCTGACAAATATATATTTGTCGGTTCAAACGAGGAAGAAGCCGGCAGATATCAGGCAGAATATATTTTAAATAAATATTCAAATCAGGATACAATAAATGTAGCTATATTTAAAGGCGAGAAAACTCACTCAGCAACTCTTGGCAGAACAAATGCATTGAAGAAAACATTAAACGACTCAGGCAAAAAAATAAATTATGTATTCGAGGATAATGCTGACTGGTCTACCGAAACCGCTGAAAAATATTTTGAATTATTTTTAAAGACCGGTCAGAAAGCAGATGCTGTAGCCTGCAACAATGATGATATGGCACTTGGAATAGTTAACGCATGTGAAAATAACAATATTTCACTTGACTCAGTTCCTGTTATCGGTGTCGATGCAACAGAAAAAGGTTGTAAGTCTATTGCAGAAGGAAAAATGGCATTCACAATATATCAGTCCGGTTCAGGTCAGGGCGAATATCTTATAAAAGCCGCAATCAGACTTGCACATGGTGATTCCCTTGACGGACTTGATTATCTTTCAGATGATGGAAAATATGTGTGGGTTCCATTTGAAAAAGTCGATAAGAACAATGTTTCAAAATATCAGTAAACAGAAGATTTATAACCGATATATTGATATATACGGATATAAATGTATAACAGACAAAACACCAGGCTTCATCAAATCAAACTGAAGCCTGGTGTTTTTACATATCACTATCTATATATTCTTTCATTTTCGCCGCCGCTGATGCATTTTCAGTGCAGTATAATCTGTATATTTTAGTTTTTTCTGTCAGCTTTTCTGCAAAATCTGCTGTTTTTTCAAATAACTGCCTTGTCCACAAAGGCGATATAGTTCTCTGCACAAACATAAGCTGGCTTTTATCGGACGGTGTTTTCTCAACCAAATCTTTCGCAGACTGCTTTATAAAAATAATTCCGCCAAGCTTATATTTTTTCTCCGTGTATATTTCAGAAGTACCACACCACGGAATTCCATACACAACTGCTTCTTCATTTTCAAACCCTACCATGTTCAAATCGCCATTTATTAATGCAGAACCATAATACTTATTCCAAAGTTTTGTGTGTGTAGATTTTCCCTCTCCTGATTTTCCTGAAAAGAGCCATGCACACCCATTATATTCTACAGATGCCGAATGTATCAGATAACAGTCGTTATTCTGCGCAAACACAACAAATGCAAAACGCATTGCCATAAATATTTTTTCTTTCAGTTCAGCTGTATCCTCTGAATATGCGTAATAGCATAATGCCTGCTGTCCGTCTTTACTTATATGCAATTCATGTATATCAGCAGTTTCAGGAAATAACATCACATAAAATTGCGGTGTATCCATTATTATTACTTCTCTGTTACGCAAAATTACCACACCGTTAAGATGCTCCTTTGGCACTGCATTTATCAAGGTAAACTGCTGAATTTTATCAGAGGAAGTAATGCTTTCTTCAAATTTAAATTTCTGCCAGTTTTTGTGTAAAAGTTCTTTCGGACCATTATAGACCACAAAAAGCGGACCTGTTTTATAGCAGTTTTCAAACACATTTTTTTTATTTTTGATTTCATTTTCCAAAGTAAATTTTATTTCACATTTTGGTTTTTTACAATTTACTTCTTCCTTAACACATTTTAAATTGCATATATCTGCGCCGCCTGATTTTACCGTATTCATATCTGAATAATCTGATTTATCAATTACATATCCACTCTCTATAAGCCAGTCAACAAGTTCATTCAAATCTTTTTTAAGACCTGGCAAATCTTCTTTTGTTAAATGGTATTTCTCTGTAAATTTTTTTACAATATCATCAAATTCCATTTCTTCACATAAAAGTTCCAGAAGATATCCACTGCTTTCGTTCAGTTCAAGGGACTGTTTATAATCAGCTATCTTCTGTCCTGTTGGAAACAAATAATATATATCTGCAAACTTTCGCAAAACAAAATGTTCATCTAATCTCATAATTATCATACTTTCTATTTAACTAATGTTGTTTAAATAATGTTGATATCAAAATTAACTAATATTGATACCCAAAGACAGGAACCATAATTACGATGCCGACGGATTGCTCCGTGCTCCGCACTCCCACACTCCTTCCCAATATTCGCATATCGTGTGATTATTATCACACTTTTATGCTCATATCGGGGCGGGTCTCAAGGTCTTTCACCCACATATGAGCAAGCTCATGTGGGTTTAGACCTTTCTACCCTGGCATCATTTAAATAATTCAATTTCTTTTAACAGTCTGCTTCTTTTCTTTGCTTTCTTTAATATATCTACACTTGTAGTTTTTCTTATCTTCCTGTTATTATAAATAAACCGAATAAGGGTAGCAATCCACAATACAGGCCAGAATAAAAATATTTTTCCACATTTTGGATAGTTTAAATGCATCTGATGGTGGAATTCTCTTATATATCCGTTAATTCCGCTGCCACGCACAATTACCATTCTGTCTATGCTTGAATGTCCAAATTCTTCTGCCTCGACAACTTCAAACATCATATTTCTGCTTAGCTGTTTTGCTTTCTCTATAGTAATTTCTTCTTCAAATATAAAACTTACTTTAGAAGCTGAAAGTCCAAGATAACCAACACATGCCGCTGTGACAGTCTGCGCAAACATTAAAAGGCCGCATTCATTTACAAGCTGCATAAATATTTTGCATTGTTTTTCATCAATATCATGCCTGAAATACGCAACCCAGTCACAAAATAATTTCAGGCCGAAACCTGAGCGCAGAAAATGCTGCAACATGTGAAGCAACAGATAAAATGCATGATATCCGTCATCTAATACCGGAAGCATAACTCCCATTACATCTTTTTTATTCACATGCTCTTTGCAGTCATTATATATTTTTTCAAGACAACGGTTAGTTTTATTGTTGTCAAATGGTTCTGCAAACATAACATGCATTTCGATTTCTATTCCTTCTTTTGTCACAAATGCAATATGATGATGAACCATCTGCTCTTCATTCTTTTTAAAACCGGCTTTTGTTAAAACTTCTTCTGTCTTCTTAATATCATCTTTGTTAAGGAGAAGTACATCAACATCTCCTGATTTTCTAAGCTCAGGCACCGGATAAAATTCACTTGTAGTACAGCCTTTTAATATAACTGCCGGTATATCAGCTTTCTCCAGGAGTTCTATGACAGTCCGGCTTAAAAAAAGCAGATGATAATTTTGAAGAATTATACTGTTACTTATAACTTTAAGCCGCTGTCTAAGGCTTGCAGGAAGCACTTCTCCACCCGATAATACATCATACAAAAGACTTAAAACACCATGTTTATCCGCAATATCAATAAACTTCTGCCAATTAGTATCAGAATTTTTATTTCTTTTAATTATTATCATTTCTGCCTTGTGTTCAAACTCACTTCCAAAGGCCTCTGAAAATACCAACGACAACATTTCAAACAACAGATATTCTTCATTGTCAAAATCTTTACGCATCATTTATCCCCTTTATTGCCAAAACATTCTTTTTCTGTTACTATGATGTCAGAGTCATAAGTCCACACTAGCCCGGAGGTAACTATGAAATCAAAAAAATTTTTATTACTTATATGCTTAATAACCTGTGCTGCAATTATCATTTCAATTGTATATACAAAGATTCCCCGAAATAAAAAAGCTTCATACGCTTCAAATGAATCCTTTACTGAAACTTCTGTGATTTTCCAGAATCCTTATCTGGGTTTTTATCACCTTTATGGTTATATGCTCTCTAATGATGATACCACGAATGCTATACAACTTGCAAATACTATTACTCAAAATGACAATTATTCTCTTGCACTGTTAGAAATTAATCTTAAAAATTTCAATAATGAAGATTTGAGTGAGCAGGCACTTGCACAGTTAGATGCAATTCTTTCAGGCTGTGAATCTGCAAACAAAAAAATTATACTGCGTATTCTGTATGACTGGGACGGTATGGCACAGCAGACTGAACCGTCTGATATATCGGTTATTTTATCACATATGGACAGCATTGCTCCAATTGTTAATTCTTATAAAAATACAGTATATATTATGCAGGGAATTTTTGTAGGAAATTGTGGAGAAATGAATAATTCTGTGTATATGAGCGATGAAAATATGAAAACACTCATAAATCATCTGAATGACTGCACTGATAAAGACATTTATCTTGCGGTAAGAACTCCTGCACATTACAGAATCATAACAGAGCGCACTGATGCTATAACTGAAGAAGAGGCATTTGATGGAAATTTATATTCAAGAATAAGTCTGTTCAATGACGGAATGCTTGGCTCTGATACAGACCTTGGTACTTATGGCACAAGTTCAAATAAAGGAAGTTCAAATCCGGCAGACAAAGGAACAAGAGCCGAAGAAATTGATTTCCAGAAACAACTGTGCAATTTTGTTCCAAATGGCGGGGAATGTGTTTTAGATAATTCATTTAATGATTTTAAAAATGCAATATCAGACTTTGAAAACATGCATGTATCTTATCTTAACTGCGACTATGATGCCGATGTCCTTAACAAATGGAAAAACAGTGTATATGAAGCCGGGGCAGACAATATATTTAACAACATGCCAGGCTATGATTATATAATGGCACACCTCGGATACCGATACACTATAACCGGCGCAGATTTTGAATACAACAGACTTAAAAGTTCCGATGCAGTATTTTCAATTCATATAAAAAACAGCGGCTTTTCATCAGCATATAAAAAGTTTGATGGAACTCTCATACTAAAGAGCACAAATGAATCTGATGAATATTTGTTTACTTCCGCATATGATAACCGCACATTAAAAAGTAACACAGAGGATAAAATAACATTTAACATTGACACTTCAACCGTTAATGAAGGCACTTACAAAGCATATTACATTATGAAAGATACTGCCTCTTCACCTGAAATTCCAATCAGATTTACTAATGACAGTTATTCAGATGAGACAGGTGTGTATCTGGGTGAAATTACGGTAGAACAATAGAACCAAGATATAGTCTGTCATCACTGACACTTTTATTGGCAGTTCTTATTGTTCTGCCATCTTTTTTTCTTACGAGCATAAGAAAAAGCTGTCCTGATAGCAGCGGCATCTGAAATTTTACTGAACACTTCTGTTGTACAGCAATTCCGTTAATACATACAGTTTTAGTATGCCGTTGATTGTTAGTCTCTTCTAACATTAATTTAAATATTACATCATCATATAGTGCTGCAAAACCGGTATTTTCAAATTTTATTATTACCGTTGCATCATCTTTTTTGCCGCACTTAAACAGACAATCCGTTACTAAAATACGATATCCCAAATGCTCCCCTATATAGTCGTAAAGGTTCTGTCCTTTAAACACACCATCCCCTGAATATGTCTGCTCTTTCCATGAATTCAGAATTTTCTTATCATGGACACAATTAAGATAGGTTATGTGCATTGATTTTAATATTTCTATCGTGTCAGTCTCATCAAATAATTTATCGCCTAAAACGGCTTCTCCACCGGCAGGAACAAATTCGCATATATAGTCAAGAAATTTAAATTCTTCTGCGGAATTCCATTTATCATTCCATTTTGTA
Source organism: uncultured Lachnospiraceae bacterium (assembly GCA_905193085.1). GTDB lineage: Bacteria > Bacillota > Clostridia > Lachnospirales > Lachnospiraceae > CAJJNI01. The sequence continues at coordinate 8,181 of CAJJNI010000034.1, forward strand.
TTTTTTGTTATTTTTGTATTTTTTGTATTTTTTTTATTTTCTATATTATCTGACTTACCCTGACTACTGTCGGCAAATGTTCCAAGATGCGTATCAGAACCAAAAATTCCGTCATTAAAAAGACCTGTTTTAACACCTGTATTACTAACTGCCGCCGTACAAAGCTCTTCGTATTTATCTTCTGATAGTATATATCTTATCTCCTGTGGTTTCCTTACTGAAATGAACATATCAGAACCGACAGATTTTCTCAACTGCCTGTAAAGCATTCTGATATTATCTTCCGAATCAAATGCGGAAGAATGCATTTCACCCCAGCTTCCTATTAACAGCCCCTGAACAACGAGTATATTTTGTTCATATTTTCGCAGAATACCGCCAAGCTGTCTTAGGTGAACATAGATAAGTGATATGTCCTGCGGTTCATTTTTTAATCCCATACCCTCTGTGTCATAGGCTGCCCTGAATATAATATCTTTCCCTGCTCTGCTAAAAAAATCCAGAATGTTATCCACATTTTCAGTCATTTTTTCTGACATTTCCACATCTTTAACTGCACTTATGTCAATCCGCACAAATACAACCGGCTCATTTTCCTTAAGACACCATTTTAATTCCTCAAAATCAGGCTGTTCATCAATGTTAAAGCTGTATATTTCATACCAGCCTCTTGAAGGATTAATAATTTTTTTATTAGTCTCTTCTAACTTTGCTGCCATAAAATATTTATTGCGGCAAAACAAATTCTTTAGTGGCTGCATTTTTCATCTACCATTGTTCCTATCTTAAATACTTTTATTCTGAACCAGACTGCAAGTATTGAAACTATCATTCTAAACATATAGAAAAACGGTTTCAGTCCGGAATGCATACTTACACCTTCTGTTCTTACATGCATTACTGCCGGAATTTCCACAAGATTAAACCCAAGCAGTGTCATCTGCATTATCATGTTGGCATCTGGATACTTATCGTCAAAATGATTGTATTTTGAATAATACAAAACCGCCCTTCTGCTTAGTCCCTGCAAACCTGTCGTAGGGTCATAGAATTTTCTTCCGGTTCCAATTTTGATTATTGTTCTGAATAATTTGAAAGCTATTTTCTTTGCAAATCCTACTTTGTAAGAGGAGTCTCCATTTATAAATCTTGAACCAAGCACGATATCAGGATAGTTTCCATTTTCATCTTTAGTTTTTAATTTCTCGTAAATTACAGGAATATTGCACACATCATGCTGGCCGTCTGCGTCCATCTGGATAAGATACTTATAATTACGTCGTATTGCGTACTTATATCCAAGCTGCAGACCACTTCCATACCCGAGATTAAAAACATGCGTAACTAAAGCATGCCCTCTTTCCTTTACAATCCAGTTGGTAGAATCTGATGACGCATCATTCATTACAAGAATATCTGCTATTTCAGCAATTTCAGGCTGTTCTAATTTATCAAGCAGTTTTTTTATATTTCCCTCTTCATTATATGCGGGTATAATTATGAGCAGCTCCTTTTGTTTTTTATCTTCCATATCATCTACTCCTCTGACATCAGCTCGAAAAGCAATCCCATATCTTCCTCGTATATGAGTTTTCTGTTCGCCGCCGCTTCTCCAAATCGTACTCTTTTTTCTTTATCATTAATCAGTTCTAAAATTGCATCTTTAATTGATACTGCATCAAACTGACAAAGCAGACCATCTTCTTCATTATTTATCTGTTCCCTGTTTCCACTGCAGTCAGATGCTACTATTGCACACCCTAAAGTCTGAGCTTCCTGTATTGCAATACTTTTTCCTTCAAATCTTGTTGCATGAACATAAATATCACACTGCACATAATAAGGAAATGGATTATTAACAGCCCCCATTAAAATAAAGTCATCTTCAAGCTTTAATTTTGAAATGCGCTTCTCTAAAAATTCTCTCTGGGAACCTTCTCCTAAAACATACCATTTAACATTATTGTACTGTTTTTTTAGCAATGCCATTGCATCAATTGCAACTTCATATGCTTTCTGCCAGGTTAGTCTGCCAACGGTAAGAAGCCTTATTCCATCAAAGTTATCTTCAAATCCGCCTTCCTCTGCCGCCCTTTTCTTAATTTTTTCAATATCAATCAGATTATGAAAAATCTTAGTTTTTGAGAAAAATTCAGGATAAACTTTAAGAAAGCTCTGTTTTACCTCATCTGATACTGCAAATATCCTGTCATAAAACATATAGCTTTTCAAATCAAGGCTTCTTGAATAACCGGCCTTAATATAATCAACATGAACAAATGCCGCTTTTTTCTTAGCTTTTACATAATCTGCGGTATAATAAGCAGAGCCGCCTTCAAGATACGCAACTGCCAGATCGTATTCCTCACTGAATCTGTCAGCTCCATCAGCAACTATGCGCCATAGAAGCTTTTCTGTTAATATTTGTTTATTCTTTATCATTTTAAAAAGATTTTTGATTATGTAAGGAAATCTTCTTATTATCGTCGCTCTGCGCAGACATGACTTTAAAACGGTTTTCATCATATTACGCTTACCCTGTGCACACAACACCGAAAGCTCATTATACTTTTTATTAAGTATTTTCACTTCCGGAGGAATCTGTGACATAAGTTCTCCCTGACCTAACAGCACATACAGACTGATATCATATTTAGTTTTATCAAGCGCATTTAAAAGGCCTGACAATGCGACCTCAGCGCCCGCATGCCCTAATGTATTAATTACAAACAAAATCTTCTTTTTCATAACCCATGCCCTCTAAATATCAACTTTAGTTTTGCCTGTCAACTCTTCTAATTCATACAATATCCTTTCATTTTCCTGATTAAGCAGACTTACCTGCATTGCAAGCTCCTGTGTCTTCATTGAAATCTGTGAAATGCTGCTGCTTAATTTAAATACAAATCCCACAACAAAAGTACCAAATAACAAAAGTGCAATCACATGTGTTGTGCTTAGTTTGGTAGTCCAGTCACTTAAGCATGGCACTATACCGATTACAACAAGAAGCACTGCTCCAACAGCCCAGCCTAATGCAATCCCCTCTGTCATTTTCTTTCTCACGAGAGACAAAAAAGATAATATCAGCAATAACACTCCCGCAATTATCGCTACTGTCCTGAATATTATTTCTGCCTGCATAAATATCACTCCTATATTGATTTAACGCCTTTAACAACCGCATAACGGTCATACACTTTTGAAGGCGGCATTGGTCCTTTTCCTTTTTCCAATATGCTGCCGGTACAAAATATATGTTCATCCATGTGACGCTCAACCAATCTTAATCTGTAGTAAGACACTATCCATCCGATAAATGAACCAACTACAACACCCATTCCATACCACATTTCTGAAAAATGCGATGCTGCTATACTTGATGCTACAACTCCCACAAAGAAACAGATTGAAGTAATCAGTGCCCCGTCCATATCATTGAAATAATACAAAAATACTATACATGCATACATTGTAAACAATATAAAATAGCCTGCCGCAAGACATGGATAAATTTTCATTATCATACCCGAAAATCCTATTTGAGGAAGTATTACTATACATATGAAAAATACTACTACCGACACTATAAACTGCAGCCTTGCAAGATTCATAAGCTCCGCTGCAAGCTGTCTGAACATTCTTTTTTTCGTATTCTGTATATCTACACCCCTTCCACCAATTACAGCTTCTGAATAGGCTCTGTAACGCTCATGAAAATACATTTCAACTCTTGTAATAAATATAACTGTCGCTGAGATATTTGTAAACATTGCTATACATGTTGCCATATCATATGAAGGTGCACACACAAATACTCCCGCAACTTTCATTCGCATATCAGTAGTCCAGAAAACAAAATTATGTGCAAACAAACCGGACATATATAAGGTATTAGTTATCACTAACTTTTTATATTTATTTAAATAAGATAACAATCCTCTGTAATTGCCACTGTTTTCTTTAAAATATCTTTTGACAGTTCCATATTCTAATGAAGCAATAAGCAAAAATCCAAGTACAAGGCTGATAAGCATTGAGTAAGTGACACTAAAGTTTAATACTTTTGCAAAAAGCAATGATAACAGTATCGTAACAATTGAACCTGCAAGGAAGAAAATTGAGGTTTTCTTATAGTCTTTAAAAATATTAAGATAGAGCATTGTATAAAATACAATGAGCAACGCAATAAATCCTGAAAATCCGGTAAATACATATGCAAAACTTACCTGGCCTGATAAGTATTCTTTTACACAGAACGGAATGGCAAAGATACAGCCTACTGATATGTTAAGCAGCAGTCCCATTAAAAAACATGGCATTACATCTTCAAATTTTTCATTGTATATAACATCAGACATATATCTTGAAAGCACTGCATTAAATGGTGCTTCTGCAAGCAATGAAAAAATAAATATGTACAGTACCGTACATGAAAACAGTTCTCTTTGTGCATATCCGATTTTGGATATACCAAGAACTTTTCCCATTACCATAAGAGATATCATAATAAGAAGCATCGGTGCTATCGATAAAACCGTACTATACACGAATCCGGCTATTTTCGATACGATTGAATTTTTACCATATATTCTGTGAAGCTTTACTCCTACTCCTGCCATAAAACAACCTCCTTCCTTTAATCATCTGCTTTTGGGGCTTTTTTATCTAAATCAATAATTTCAAATTTATTATCTGACCATGCTAAATTTAAATCGTCTGAAAATCCACTGTATATTTCTGTATATTTGTTTTTCATATCCTCTAACTTATAAAATTCCATCACCCTTTTGTAGCCGGCTTCACCCATCTGCTCTCTCATTGCCGGCTTCTTCGCCAGCTCAACCATCGCATTCGAAATTTCCTCTATATTCATAATATGAGTTAAAATTCCAGCTGCCCCGAAATCATCTCCTTCTTCGCCGTAAATGAGCTCACGGCAGTTACCGACATCAGTAGCAATAACAGGTTTCTTTGCAGCATAGCTTTCAAGTATTGTAAGCGGCTGTCCCTCACTTATACTTGTAAGTATTGTAAAATCCATTCTTCCAAGATAATCTCTTATATCTACTCTTCCCGTAAACACAACATCCCGCACATTGAGCGCATCAACCAGATCATAACATTCATTTGCATACTGCTCATCTTCATCGCATGGCCCCATTATCCATAATTTAAGTGCAGACTCTTTTTGTTTTGCAAAATTAAATGCCTGAATCATTGTCTTTACATCTTTAATCGGAGTGACTCGAAGTACTGCCCCGATATTTATCCGACCTTCATCTTCAGGTAATTTTCCACCTATATTGGCTAATCGGTAAACATCTATACCGTTTGGTGTAATTATTGTTTTTTCAGGCGGACAGCCTAATTCTATCTGAAGCTCTCTTGCGTGACCGTAAAGACTTGTTACTGTATCTGCCTTATCATACGCAAGTCCTGACATCTTCTTAAACTGAGAAATCCAGATATTTTTATAGATGCCCTCTACCCAGGAAGCCTTTATAAGTTCTTCTTCCCTCTCTCTTGTATATATTCCATGCTCTGAAATAAGAAGTTTACTTCCATATAACACTTTAGCCATGCTGCCAAGAACTCCGGCATATCCGGTTGCAACACAATGATACACATCTGCCTTTGGAAGTTCAGTTTTCATAACAAGAAAAAGTGGCAGATATATTGAGCGCATTGTCCATAAGAAATCCGAAAAAATAATCTGCGGATATTTGTCATTATAACACTCAAGCACTGCATGATAGAAATCTCTTCCCATAAGTAAATCATCTATAGAAAACTTTTTTCCAGAAAAAAATTTAAATAAAACTTCCCATTCTACATCCCGATTAATAAGCAGGCTTCTTAATGCTGAAAATTCTTTTTTATTTAAATGTATTCTTTTTCTTTTGCGCCCCGGGCTGTACCAGTCATAGTCACTTAAATAAACTTCATTTACTTCCGTTACATTTTCAGGAAGTTCATATGCAAATTTTCCTCGAAGTGACCTGTCAGAAACTATGGTTAGCAAAACAAACTCTATATTTGGAAATGATTTTGTAAGACTGTTAATCCAGCCTGATACACCCCCTACAACATATGGGTAACAACCTTCTGCCACAACACAAACTTTCACCGCTTTTCACCTCAAATCCATCTCAAAATTTATTCATTATCCGTTTTCTCATTATCCATATAGTAAAAACTGTTACTGTTGGCATTATCTTTTAACTTTATCTGTACATGTGATTTGTCCGCCTGTATAAGATAAGCATCTTCTTCAATTTCGGTATAACTTCCGCCAGAAATATCTTCTATCTGCTCATCATGGGTTCTTAAAATAAACCAGACTGTATCTTTTGCATTTTCTACAGTCAGATTTACAGTTTCATCTTTGCGTTCAGAATTATAATCAAGTGCGAGGAAATTTCTTACCCTTCTGTCGCACTCTGACAATGTAGTCTGTTCAAACACTTTAAATGACTGCCAGTATGTGTCGGTATATTTTGAAAATTTTTCGGACAGCTTCTCAAATCTGTCAGTGTCATTTTCAGGCCATGATACCCTGCTCATATCACACAAAATGTTAGAATAGCCTAACGCAGTCTCAAGACCTTTAACTCTCATATCTTCTGTATATGTGTGACTGAATCCGTCTATCGTAGCTCCAATATAAGTCACATCATCATCTGCAAATGAGAGCAGATTAGCACCATCGGAAAAATCACTTGTTACTGTATGCATATTCTCAGCCTCAACAGTACCTGCAAGTCTGACGGTTTCTTTTATATCTGACTCTTTTGAATAATATGCACTGAACTTATATTTGTTAAACTGGTCTACCAGATATAGTCTGTCTCTTCCAAGTTTTTCTTCGATTGTAGAAAATCCTTTTCCGTCTGTACTAAGACCTGCCTCAGCATTTTCTTCATTCATAAGTTTTAAGTAATAGACAAGTTCAGACGATAACGGTTCATTTAAATCTTCATAATCATACTGCATACTCATAATACATGTCATTTTTATGAGATTCTTTTCAACAGTCGACAGAACCGCAGGCCATACTATATCTTTAAAAACAGCAACCTGGGAACGACTGTAAATCTTCATCATCTCATCATTATTTTCTTCTGCAAATGATGGGAAGTTTACCAATGATAAATTCTGTGAATTTACCACAGGGTATATCATATAGTCACAACATTCATTCATAATTCCGCTAAGAAGACCTATTCCTGAAGTTGTTGACATGTAATCTCCATTAACTGCAAATATTTTTGCATCTTCAATACTGTTTCTCCAAAGCACTCCCGGCATATACTCATTTTCTACTTTATCTTTATCCATCAGACCTACAATATATGTCTTTGTTCCACTTGTAGTCTGATACCATGGAATGTTAATATTAAAGTCCTGCTGCTGTGCTTCTTCTTTATTTTCAGCTTTATAAATTGTATCTCCACCAAGCAAAAATCCACCAAAAAGCTCAACACCTTCAATCTCAACACTGTCAAGATATACTGCCTGTATACCAAGAAGTCCTGCCAGTTCATTATTATTTGCAATTACATCAGAATCCGGAAGATTACAAAATACAATATTCATTCCTGCATCTGTCCATGATTTTATCTGCTCTAAATCTTTATCAAAATTAATTCCTTCTGAATCGAGAAGTATTATATC
>CAJJNI010000035.1 GCA_905193085.1 uncultured Lachnospiraceae bacterium
TCTGAGAAAAATCTCTCCTGGTCTGTATCTTCTATTCTAAGGAGAAAATCTCCACCTTCATGCTTTGCAATTAAATACGCATATAATGCAGTTCTTAAGTTTCCAACATGCATTCTGCCTGTCGGACTTGGTGCGAATCTTGTTCTTATTTTTCCCATTTTATCGTTCTCCTTTATTCAAAATACATTATTTGAATTTTATTCTTCTTTTTTATTTCTGTCAATACTTTTTATTTTTTTTACTGAAATAACTATAATTAAAATTATTATAACTCCAACGGATAATATTATATACAGACCGTTATCCTTAACACCTTTTACAAGTGCATTATTCGCAGTAGTTACTACAGCTTCTTCTTTTGGAATATAAAAATTAATAACTTCCTCTTCTTTCAAATGATTATTTCCCTTATCTTTTATGGCACCATCAGAAACTGACAGAACATATTTTTCTCCATCTTCTAATTTTTTAGATGAATTACCTTTCTGCGCTGAAAAATCACTTAAGTTTAACTGCAGTGTATTTATTTCATCATCTGAGGCTTCTATCCACATATCTTCCGGAATCACATATACGAAGCTGTCTCTACCGTCTTTAGATGTTATTTTAATTTCTTTATCTTTAATTAATCTTACGCTTTCACTGAATACAATTAAAACATCTGCATCTTCATATCCTTTGTCATAATTAAATTCTGCAGAAACAACATATGGAACAATCGTATCAAGCTTAGTATAAATATAGTCCGCCATCATTCTGTAGCCTTCATCATTCGGGTGCGGATCCATATTGATATCGCCCATATTTTCAACACCGCCTGATTTGACATGGGTATAGCCTGTCTGCCTGAATATGGAATACATATCTACAACAGTATAATCATCACTTTTAACAAATGCTTCATTAATTTTCTGGATATATGGCTCACAAAGCTGTGATATATTAAACACACTTATTCCTTCATACTCATATGCTACCCCGTAATAAGGATTATAAACATTATCCGCATAAATAAGCACATCAGGATTTATCTCATGAATTGTATCTGTTATCTCTTTAAACTGACCTGAAAAATTTTTACAGGCTTTCCACAGCTCCTTATTATCAGTAAGCTTCTTCATTGCTTTAGATAACAAATCTGCTGCTTTTACCGGGTTCTGCTTTGCAGTCTTAGCAAGCTTATCCTGAATCTTTACAAACAGCTCTTTTTCTTCTCCCTCTACGCCAATTATACTGGCAAATGAAGATAAGAAAGGTTTTAATAAATCATTTGAACCAATAGAGAGACATATTACATCTGCATCTTTAATTGCTGTCTGAAATTTTTCCGTCTGGAGTTTTTCAATCAGTCCGCTGCTGTCAAGACCGATAATTCCGAGATTTGTTACATCTGCGGACATTTTCTGCCCTAATATTGCGCCAAAACTATCTGTATTATAATCTGTACTGCCATAACCTTTAGCAATACTGTCACCTATAACAACAAGATTTAACATAACAAACCTCTCCTTTTATCTGCCTCTATAATCATCTGTCATTGAGCTATGATTTTATTTTAGTTCCTTTTCCATCTCTTTTAGCAAGCTTTAATCTGTTAAGAGATATTTCTTTATCATTATACATTCCAACAGCTTCTGTCATCTGTCCAAGCAGATAAACTATATCAACTTCATCTTTGTCGGAGAGTTTAATTGCACGGACACCTACAGCCGCCTTTTTCTTCATTGGAACATCTGCAAGCTCAAATTTCAGGCAGAAACCGTTCTTCGTCTGTATAACAAGTTCCTGCATAATTGTATCAATACACTGCACACATACAAGTCTGTCTGTATCATTTAATTTTGAGGCGGCTATGGTCTTCTTTGACACTTCAAATTCTGCACCGTTTACAAGCTTCATCATTCCCTGTGCAGTTGCAAATATCATAAGCTTTTCCTTTACAATATCAAGACTTTCCATAAATATAATATTTTCAACTGAACTGTCATAATTACATATGTTATCTATCGGTGTTCCTTTTTCCTTAAATCTTCCATATGGTATGTCTGATACTTTTATCTGATGCATTCTTCCTATATCGGTAAAAACACATATTTTTGAAATGTTTTTGCAGTGAATTATATGCCTGTTCTCACTGTCTGCAGCTTCTTTGTTTCTCTCATAAACATTATCGTCTACAGATTTAATATATCCAAATCTGTCCATCAGAACAACTACATCCTGTTCTTTTACTTCCTGAACTTTAATTACCGCTGCCTCTTTATTCTCAATAACAGTTCTTCTTGGACGGGCAAATTCTTTTGCAAAGCTGTTAAGCTCTTTAATTATATGCTTACCCATTTCTTTTCTGTCTGAAAGAAGCTTTGTGTAATCCGATATTTTTTCAAGTGTCTCCTCATGCTGTTTTAATAAAGCTTCTATCTCAAGTCCGATAAGTCTGTGAAGCTGCATATCAAGAATTGCCTTAGTCTGTCTTTCTGTAAATCTTAACAGTGCAGCTTCTTTTTTTGATTTTTCTGATTTAAATTTAATATTTCCGGTGTTACCATTTATAAGACAGTCTCTTACCTCCTTTATTGTCTTGCTTCCACGAATTATTTCTATAATTAAATCTATAACATCACAGGCTTTAATAAGACCTTCCTGAACTTCTTTCTTTTCTTCCTCTTTTTCAAGAAGATATTTATATTTTCTTGTATTAGTCTCAAACTGAAAATCAACATGATATTTTATTATCTGTCTTAAACTCAGAGTCTCAGGCTTTTTGTCAGCTACCGCTAACATATTTACACCAAAAGTATCTTCTAATTTAGTTTTCTTATACAGGATATTTTTAATATTTTCTATATCTGCGTTTTTCTTTAGTTCTAATACTATTCTTATCTCTTCTTTTGATTCATTAGTTATATCTGTTATGTCTGTTATCTGCTTTGATTCTATAAGTGCACATATATCATTTAAAAATTTACCGATATTTGCGCCAATCATTGTATACGGAATCTGTGTAATTACAAGCTTTGATTTTCCGTTCTTTCCTTCTTCAACTTCGACTTTACCACGTATTCTTATCTTTCCACTGCCCGTTTTATAAATCTGCGGCAGCTCATCTTTATTGATAACGATACCTCCGGTAGGAAAATCAGGTCCTTTAATATATTCCATAAGCTCTTCATCTGTAATATTTTCATTTTTAAGATAAGCCTTAACGCCTTCAATGACTTCACCTAAATTGTGAGGTGGAATGTTAGTTACCATACCAACTGCAATACCGTCTGCCCCATTTACAAGAAGATTGGGTATTTTGGCAGGTAATACTTCAGGCTCCTGTTCTGTTTCGTCAAAATTCGGCATAAAATCGACAACATCTTTATCAAGTTCTGAAAGAAAAGCTTCCTGGGTTACTTTCTCAAGCCTGGCTTCGGTATAACGCATTGCCGCTGCACCATCACCTTCAATAGATCCAAAATTTCCATGACCGTCTATTAATGGCATGCCTTTTTTAAACCCCTGGGACATAACAACAAGAGAATCATAAATTGAACTGTCACCATGTGGGTGATATTTACCCATTGTATCACCGACAATTCTGGCACTCTTTCTGTATGGTCTGTCATATCTTATACCAAGCTCATACATATCATATAAAGTTCTTCTCTGAACAGGTTTTAAGCCATCTCTGACATCAGGAAGTGCACGTGCAACAATTACACTCATGGCATAATTTATGTAAGATTTCTGCATTTCTTCTGAATATTCAGTCCGTAATATATTATTGTCCACTCTTATTATCTCCTGTCTAGTAATCTAATTCTGCGCTTGCCGCATTCTCATAAATAAATGATCTTCTTGGAGCAACCTCAGCCCCCATAAGTAGTTCAGTTACATCTGATGCCATTTTTCCATCTTCTATTTCTACCTGTTTTAACAGTCTTGTCTCAGGATTAAGAGTTGTCTCCCATAACTGGTCGGCATCCATCTCACCAAGACCTTTATAACGCTGCAAAGTAAAATTACCCTTGTGTCTCTTTCTGTATTTTTCCAGAGCTTCATCATCATACAGATATTCTTCTTCTCCCCTTGCAGGCAATGCCTTATAAAGAGGCGGCATTGCTATATATACATGTCCCTCAAAAATAAGCTCCGGCATAAAACGATAAAACAATGTCAGAAGCAATGTACATATATGTGCACCATCGACATCGGCATCAGCCATTATTATTATTTTGTTGTAACGCAATTTTGAAATATCAAAATCATTTCCGTAGCCTTCTGAAAATCCACAGCCAAACGCTGTTATCATTGTCTTAATCTCTGCATTTGCAAGTATTCTGTCAATACTTGCCTTCTCAACATTCAAAATTTTACCCCTTATAGGTAAAATTGCCTGATACTTTCTGTTCCTTGCACTCTTTGCCGAGCCGCCCGCAGAATCACCCTCTACTATAAATATTTCACATTCTTCCGGATTCCTGCTCTCGCAGTTTGCAAGCTTTCCATTTGTATCAAATGAATATTTCTGCTTTGTAAGAAGATTGGTTCTGGCTTTTTCTTCTGCTTTTCTAATCTTTGCCGCTTTCTCTGCCGAGCTTAATATTGTCTTTAACATATCAAGATTTTTGTCAAAGAATAATACCATCTCATCTCCTGTAACTTTTCCGGTTACTTTGGCAGCATCCTGATTATCAAGCTTTGTCTTTGTCTGACCTTCAAAAATAGGATCCGGGTGCTTCACTGAAATTACCGCAGTCATTCCATTACGGATATCGGCTCCGGTAAAATTGCTGTCTTTCTCTTTTAATATTCCAATTTCCCTTGCATACTGGTTCATAACAGTTGTAAATGTTGTCTTAAAACCGGTTATATGTGTTCCACCCTCTGCGTTATATATATTATTGCAATAACCTAATATGTTTTCGTGAAATTCGGTTGTATACTGAAAAGCAATTTCTACTTCAATCCCATCATTCTGTCCTTTTAAGAAAACAGGCTCATGTAAAGTCTCCTGATTCTTATTCATATCTTTAATAAAACCAACAAGACCTTCTTCTTCATGAAAAACTTCTGAAATCTTCTCATCAGAACGTAAATCTTCAAAATAAATAGTCAGATTTGGATTAAGATAAGCTGTCTCATGCAGTCTGTTACTTACCTCAGAGCCTTTAAATCTTGTCTTCTCAAAAATTTCAGGATCTGGCTTAAATCTTATCCATGTACCTGTCTTTTTAGTCTTGCCAATAACAGGTAAAAGTCCGTTTTCCAAATCAACTACAGGCTTGCCCTTCTCATATTTATCATAATGTATCTGTCCTGCCCTGCTTACTTTAATTTCCAGATAAGTTGATAAAGCATTAACAACTGACGAACCTACACCATGCAGACCACCACTTGTCTTATATGCCGCATTATCAAATTTTCCACCCGCATGAAGTGTCGTAAATACAACTCTTTCAGCAGACATTCCTTTCTTATGCATATCTACAGGTATACCACGTCCATTATCCCAGACGGTGGCAGAACCGTCCTCCTCCAGAGTAACATGTATCTCACTGCAGAATCCTGCAAGATGTTCATCTACCGAATTGTCTACTATTTCATAAATCAAATGATTTAAACCTTTTCTAGTTACACTTCCAATATACATAGCCGGTCTTTTTCTTACTGCTTCAAGCCCCTCAAGAACAGCTATGCTGCCTGCATCATAAGATTCATTTGCCATTACTTTATTCCTTCCTCTGTCATACATTTTTCATCTGTATTGAATGGTAGCATATTTTTGCATAAAATGCAAGTCCTGGTCGAACATATATTCTTTTTTCCGACTAATCCCCTCTAATCAGCTTGAATAATTTTCAAGAAAATCATATAAAGAATCTATATCAGTAATATATTTTCCTCTCTGAAGCTGTTTCTGTATTTCCACCGGAAGCGTGTCGACACATATGTTAGTGTATTCAAACACAGTCTTTTTATCAATGTAATAAACTATAACACAACCATCTTGTGATGTTAAATAATATTTATACATGACATTCGGCGGCAGAAATGTTTTTCTTAAAACTACCTGTTTATTTGAAAAACTCATTACCTGATAACTTTCAAAACCTATTTCAAGGTCTGAGATAGAAGGTGACAGTTCGTAGCTTTCAAGATAGTCTTCAAGCTCCTGCCTGTCCATGCCAATATATTCGACAGGCATGTTTTCGTCTACCTCAACAATTGAGCCCTCTTTTCTGTTGTAATTCTCGATTTTTAATTTTGTTCTCTGCGTTATTGCGGTATCATCTTTTTTATCTACGGACACAACACTTTTCTCCTGTGTCTCATATTTTTCTTTATCCTTATTTCCTGCAGTTACCATATAAACTTCATAACTTCCAACAGATACAATCAGCATCAGCATTATGCACAAAAAAACAAGGCCGATTCTATGGTAAAATTTCATAATACTTCACTCCTTTACCAATAGTATCAACCTTATTTTTCTCATTTATACAACAATATTACATAAGATGCAGTTTCTTCGCAACTTTAATCATAAGTGTTCCTTTTGGCATACTCTTTAAATCACTCTGTGATATACCTCCGGTCTTTATCATCGCAACAAAATATACAAATGCACCTATACAAATTGATACAAGACATGCTATCGAATTTCTCTTAACTGCAATCATAATGCCTTTATAAACACCAAATACAACTGCACCCATTATTACAGAACTTATTGCCGGTATAATAAAGGTTCTTACAACTTCCTGTCTGTAACCTTTTATATACTTTTTCATTGCCCTTCCATTGAGCACACACATAAGAAATGCAAAGAATATGTTTGCATATACAACAGCATATACATTTAATCTGAATACCCAAAGCATGACAACTAAAAGTCCAAGATGCAGCACTAATGAAATAATGGCATTTATAACAGGAATTCTCATCTTATCAACACCCTGCAAAATAGCATTACTTAAAGTTGAAAGTGAATAAAGCACTACAGATATAGAACCTACTCTGAGCAGATTTGCTGAAATCGCCCTTGAATCATGCCATAACAACTGTAATATAGGTGATGCAAGCACTGTAAGTCCAACCGCACAAGGAATTGTAACTATCATTACAAATCTTATTCCCGTTCTTGTCTTTGATATTACTTCTTTTTTATTTTTTCTTGAAACAGCTGACTGTATTGCTATTACAGTTGATGCTGCAAGCGCAGAAGCAATTGATACAGGAACATTTGTAAGAAGACGGTATTTTCCGCTGAAAATTCCCCAAAGTGCATTGTACTCATCATGAGTATAACCAAGCATAAGCATTATTTTGTTAAATATTCCCTGGTCAAGAACTGTGCTTACATTATATACAGCAGTACTTAAAATAACAGGAAGAATAGTTATGAAAATATTTCCATAAACAACTGAAATATCATCTAACTTATTATTTTTATCATACTTTATTGCAGACCTGTAAAGCCACAAATAAAGTATCATAAGAATACTCATAATAATAAGTCCTGCAAGCGCGCCGGCAAATGTACCCATAGTTCCACCCATTGCACCGTAAGCAGCATCATAGCCTTCAACTTTAATTATTGCACTTACTTTAGCACCATATGCAAATAATACATATGCAGCGGCTACACTGACAATCGCATTTACTATCTGTTCTACAAGTTGTGAAAGTGCAGTTGGGAGCATATTTCCCATTCCCTGAAAGTATCCTCTTAATACACCCATAACTGCAACTATAAATATAGTAGGTGCAAGCACTTTTAACGACAAAACACTCATTGGAGAACTCATGACTGTTCCTGCAAGGAAATCAGCAAATACATAAGTAAACACAGATACTATAAGTCCGACAACTACAGCGAACAAAAGAGCACATTTAAAATACCTGTAGGCGTTTTTCTTTTCACCCTTAGCCATATAGCGTGATACCAGCTTTGAAACTGCCAGAGGAAGACTATATGAAGAAATAAGCAACAAAATAGAATAAACTTCATAAGCAACTGAATATATTCCATTTCCGACATCTCCGATTATACCGGTAAGCGGTATACGATAAAGCATTCCAATTATTCTTGAAATAATTGATGCAACAGCAAGTATTGAGCCTTGTATTAAAAAATTAGATTTCTTTTTACTGTTTCCCATAATATGCCTCCAGGTTAATCCCTTGTAATTCCAAGCCCACTCAAAATATCTTCCTGCATGGACTGCATCTGTTCTGCCTCTTCTTCTGTCATATGATCATAACCAAATAAATGAAGCATACTGTGCGCAATTAAAAAACTGTACTCCCTTAATACAGAATGCCCATATTCTTCTGCCTGGGATAAAACCCTGTCAACAGAAATCATCATATCTCCTAATATAAGTTCTCCGCTTTCCAAATCAAAATATTCATCAGACTCTTCAAAAGAATCAAACTCTCCAGCTTCTTCATACTCAAGGCTCGGAAATGAAAGAACATCTGTCTCTTTATCTATGCTTCTAAATTCTTTATTTATCTGTCTTATACCATCATTATCAGTCAATATAAGGTTTACCTGTACTTCATACGGACACTTTTTATAGTCAAGCGCTGCTTCTATAACTTTAGAAGCAGTTTCTTCTGCATCAAAATCAAATGCCTGTCCACTTTCATTTTCAAAAATAAGTGTCAAGACTATCCATCCCTTCTTCTGTCATTTTTTCTGTTATCTTTTGCCTTAGTGTTTACTTTTTCATACTCTTCGTATGCTTTAACTATTCGCTGAACAAGCGGATGTCTTACAACATCTTCACTTGTAAGGTTACAAAATGCTATATCTTCTACTTTTTTTAATACCCTGCATGCAACATCAAGACCTGATTTAACATCATATGCCAGATCCTTCTGTGAAGCATCACCTGTTACTACTACTTTAGAGCCAAAACCGATTCTTGTCAAAAACATTTTCATCTGCGCCGGAGTAGTGTTCTGTGCTTCATCAAGAATAATAAACGCATTGTCTAATGTTCTTCCTCGCATATATGCAAGTGGAGCAACTTCTATAAGCCCCTTCTCCATATTTTTCATAAATGATTCAGCACCCATAATTTCATATAAAGCATCATATAATGGTCTTAAATACGGGTCAACCTTACTCTGTAAATCTCCCGGAAGGAAACCTAATTTTTCACCGGCTTCAATGGCAGGCCTTGTCAGAATAATTCTTCCGACTTCATTATTTTTGAACGCAACAATAGCCATTGCCATTGCAAGGTATGTTTTTCCTGTTCCTGCAGGTCCCATACCAAACACTATCATCTTATCCCTTATTGCATCAACATATTTCTTCTGTCCGATAGTCTTTGGTTTAACAGGCTTTCCGCCGATTGTATGACAGATAATGTCTTTATCTATTTCTGCCATTTCTTTTTCTTTATGTTCCTTTACTAAAGACAGCATATAATCCACATTCTGCTCTTCAATAACATTATTGTTTTTCGACAATTCTATTAACTGCTCAATAATCTTTACAGCCTGATTAGCAGAGCTTTCGGGACCGATTATCTTTAGTTCCCCATCTCTTTCTATAATAGTAATATGAAGATTTTTTTCAATCTTTTTTATATTTTTGTCAAACTGCCCAAAAACATTCCGCAAATGCTGTGCATCAATGCCAGGCTTAAACTCCGTCATACTCATATTTATTGTAAATTCTCCTTATTTTCACCTGTTTTTTCTATCACATAAATATTTCCATCTGCATAACACGAATTGCTATCCATAGTTATTTTAACATCTTTTTCAACAATTTGAACCCCTTTTCTTTGTAATTCATTACAAAATTGTTGTAAATGTTCATTCGCAAGCTCTTTTGCAGATGCTTTATCGTAAATTATGCTATAATTTTCATACTCTTTTTCAATAGTTTTTCCAATGTAAACAGGCAGATAAAAATCTCCCCACAATTTTAATTGTACCTGTCTTGTGATGCTTTCCTGATTTTTATATTTTTTTCCTTCAAAACTTAAATCTATTGTTTTTGAAAATATTGTAATATAATATTTTTTTCTGCTGTTTTTAGTCTCTTTTTTTTCTGTATGTTTTAAATTAAATTTATCTGAATAATTGTACACCGTTTCAATATAAATGTCTGCGTCTGCCTGACACATTTTGGTCTCTATAACACTCTCATCATCACCGATTATATCGATTTTACCATCAACAAGAATACTTCCTGCGGTAACATAAGTCCCGACAGATACTAACGGTGTTCCACTTCTTGTTATCATTTTTACAATTTTACCGTCTTTTGATGCATAAATACTGCTCTGCGAAGCCTTATCTTCATCTGATTTATTTTCGTCAGGAAGCAGCGACTCCTGTATATATATAACAAGCCTTGTTCCCTTTTTTTCAACAGAAGCCCATATTATCTCATTATATTCATTTCTTAAATTTTTCTCAAGCTCTTCTGAATCAATTCCATATTTGTAACTTCCATATCTTATATTCTGTGTTTCGAGATATTTATAAATAACTTCATCGGTAAGCGTGCTGTTTCCTTCAATATCTATATCCCATACAAACATGCTGAAAAAACAAATCATTCCAACGCATAAAACAATTCCTGCAAAAAACATTTTTCTTTTTTTATATTTGTAAAAGAAAAACGGAGCCCCGGTCTTATGTCTGATTTTAAACTTAACTTTTGTTTTTCTTATTATCGGAATAAGCTTTTTAAACTGTTTTATTCCGATATTCAATGTCATTTCATTATCGTGTTTACTGATTCTCCACAGGAAAATATTATTTTTTCTGCATAAATTCAGAAATCTTTCCTGATTACCGCCGTATATTACCAAACAAATGTAACCGTTAAGAAAATTAATAAACCACCTTACGACTATTCACTCCTTTTGCCATAATTAAGAGCAATATGAAATTTTATGTAAAGTTCCGGATATCTTCATTTCCTCACAGGAATAATAACAGATACAAAGGCAGCTTCCTTCTATTTCAACACTGCCTTCTTTTGTCTTTATCTTTATGCATTCAGTATCATACTCTATTATTCCGAGATAATTTTCAATATATATTTCAGAATTTCCAAAAACCTGTAATGAACTCGCCCCAAGCATTAAATCTTTTGGCAATGCCAGACCTTCAACTATCTTACTTTTCATTCTGCCTTTTTTTCTATGCTTACTCATGGCACATAACGCTCGCAGTTTTTCTTATTTATCTTATGCAGATAGCACTTTATCTATTCATTAAGTTTTATCGTTATGAATTTCTTTCATCTTATATTTATCAAGGTCATAAAAATGCATGCATACAAGTGAAAAAATCCACCCGATTATCGGAACTATACAATATAAAAACAAAGCTGCCGCCTTTATACGGACATTTGGTGAATCTTCAACCTGGGGAAAAACCTTGCCATATCCGATTAATGTAACCGCAAATCCTACAAATGTAGTTCCAAGTGCAGCAAATATTTTATCAACAAATGAAAATACTGCACCCATCATACCGGGCACATAATTTCCGCTTCTGTAGACTTCATAGTCTGAGCAGTCGGCTATCATTGGCACTACCATATTATTTGTAATTGATTTACTTCCGTTAAGCAGCACAAACAACACAAAAAATGCAACAGTCATAAAATTAATTGAATGAAACGAAAATCTTATTTTTGTCAAATCTCCGAAAATAAACTGTATAAGCATCAGAACCTGAAAAAATATTCCGCATCTTGTAAATATCAGAAATGCCTTTTTCTGCCCGAAATTCTGGGCAACCTTTATTCCTGCCGCAACAACAACGAGTGTCGGAATTGCAGTAACAATACCTATAAGTCCTGCAATTGAATAATCCTGCATAAGTATTCCAAAAAGCATAACTCCTACTGTTGTATTGCTATATACAGAAGAAGCAAACTTATTTAAACTTGCAGAAAGTATAAGCACACGAATAGGTTTATTTCCTTTTAATATCTGTATATACTCTTTTACCTTTACTTTTTTATGAGCATCAGCGCCGCCAAAATATTCTTCCCTGTCTTTTTTCCATATTCCGATAACTGCAAGACATGTACAAACCGCACCAATTGCTGACACCCATATTACAAATTCAACAAATAATTCCGGGTTTTTAAAACTGCCATATTTGGGTACCAGATAATTTGACACAAAAAGCGCAACACTTCCAAAAGCGGCCATTATAAACAAAGAATCAAAAGTCGTAGATACCGGCCTTTGTCTGGGGTGGTTAGTTAAAACAGTCTGACCTGATTTGGTAACTACCGTCTGAAAAGTATACCCGATAATAAATACCGCATATACAATAATAAAAAATGGCAGCCTGAATATCATTTTTATCTTATGCGTGAACACGAACAAACAAATGCTGCTTATAATCATAAGCAGATTTCCTATTACCATAAATGGTCTGAATTTTCCAAATTTTCCATCTGTTTTATCCATTATCAAACCCGCAACCGGGTCAGTTATACCGTCAAATATGTTAAGCAGTGTCAGAATTACCGAAACCGTAACAACACCGATTCCGACAATTCCGTTTATGTAATAGGATACATACCCCATCATTGCAAGATACAGGTTCGTTGCTCCATTATTCAACGCAAAAAAGCCGATCTGCCATAGACCGGCTGTATGATAAGTTTCATTCTGTTGAACAACATTATCTTTTTGCATATATATTAACCTAACTGTGATTCTAATACCTCTTTAGCTTTTGCAAGAGCATCATTTATGCCATCAGGATTCTTTCCGCCTGCCTGAGCCATATTTGGACGACCGCCGCCGCCACCTCCGACAACTGACGCTATTTCTTTAATAAGATTTCCTGCGTGTGCTCCTGCTTTCATTGCAGCATCTGTAGCCATTGAAAGAAGACTTACCTTTCCATCTTTTGATGAAGCTAAAACTACTACACCTTCACCCAGCTCACTCTTTAATTTATCACCTAAGTCCCTGATACCATTGCCATCGACATCTGGTACATATACTGCAAGTAATTTAACACCTTTAACCTCTGTCACTTTATCCATAACATCCCCTAAAGCATCTGATGCAGCCTTAGCCTTAAGAGATTCATTTTCTGACTGTAATTTCTTCAAATCAGCATTGAGATGTTCGATTTTATCTACAACATCTGAAACATTTGTCTTAAGTGCCTTTGCAGCGCTGTTAAGAATATTTTCAAGATTATTGTAATATTCAAATACTGCATTTGATGTAAGAGCTTCTATACGACGCACTCCTGCTGCAATACCTGATTCAGATAAAATCTTGAATGCTGTAATTGAAGCTGTATTTTTAACATGTGTACCACCACAAAGCTCTGTTGAGTAATCACCCATCTTAACAACACGGACTTTATCACCGTACTTCTCGCCAAACAGTGCCATTGCTCCTGTCTTTTTGGCATCTTCGATATCCATTATCTCTGTAACAACAGGTAATCCTTCCTGAATCTTTTCATTTACGATTTTCTCAACTTTTGCAATTTCTTCTGTTGTCATTGCTGAGAAATGTGAAAAGTCAAAACGGAGTCTCTCAGGATTAACATCTGAACCGTGCTGTTCAACATGTGTACCTAAAACTTCTCTCAAAGCCTTCTGTAATAAATGAGTTGCGCTGTGATTCTTTCCTGATGCAAGTCTCTTCTCTACATCTATACACATTTTAACTGTCTCATCTACAGCGAACATGCCTTTTGTAACTTTTCCGACATGTCCAATTTTGCCGCCAAGAAGCTTGATTGTATCCTGTACTTCAAACTCTGCATTATCAGTCTTAATAACACCTGTATCAGCAGTCTGTCCACCGCTTGTAGCATAAAAAGGTGTCTTATCTGTAATGATTGTACCACAGTCGCCTTCTGCCAATGCCTGTACAATCTCTGTATCAGTAGTTAAAACTAAAATCTTACCATCACACTCTGTATTGTCATAGCCGACAAATTCAGATGTTATTGACGGGTCTATAGACTCATAAACTGTTACATCAGCACCCATATAGTTAGAAACTTTTCTTGCACTTCTTGCCTTGACTCTCTGTTCTTCCATACAGGCTTTAAAACCTTCTTCATCAATTCCAAGATTTTCTTCTTCAAGAATTTCTTTAGTAAGGTCAAGAGGGAATCCATAAGTGTCATAAAGCTTGAAGGCATCTTCACCTGAAAGCTCTTTCTTACCTGATTTAACCATTTCTTCTCTCATCTGTGAAAGAATTGCAAGACCCTGATCTATTGTCTTGTTAAACTTATTCTCTTCCTCAGTAAGAACCTTGAAAATCATTTCTTTCTTTTCTTCAAGTTCACTGTAACCGTCCTTTGAACCTTCAATAACAGTCTCACTTAATTTTGCAAGGAATTTTCCTTCTATTCCAAGTAATCTTCCATGACGGGCAGCTCTTCTTATAAGTCTTCTTAAAACATATCCTCTTCCTTCATTTGAAGGCATGATTCCGTCTGAAATCATGAATGTTGCTGAACGGATATGGTCTGTAATAAGTCTTATTGAAACATCTTTTGCTTCATCTGTCTTATACTCTGCATGTGCAAATTCACAAACCTTATTGCGGAGTGCAACAAGTGTATCAACATCAAAAATCGAATCAACATCCTGAACTACAACTGCAAGTCTCTCCAGTCCCATACCTGTATCAATATTCTTCTGGACAAGCTCCTCATAGTTGCCATTTCCATCATTTTCGAACTGTGTAAATACATTGTTCCAGACTTCCATGTATCTGTCACATTCACAGCCTACTGTACAGCCCGGTTTACCACAGCCATATTTTTCTCCACGGTCATAATAAATCTCAGAACACGGACCGCAAGGACCTGCACCATGCTCCCAGAAATTGTCTTCTTTGCCAAATCTGAAAATTCTCTCTGGAGCAATTCCTATTTCCTTATTCCAGATATCAAATGCCTCATCATCATCTACATAAATAGAAGGATATAATCTGTTCTCATCAAGTCCGACAACTTTTGTTAAAAATTCCCATGACCATGAAATAGCTTCATGTTTAAAATAATCTCCAAATGAAAAGTTACCAAGCATCTCAAAGAATGTACCATGTCTGGCTGTCTTTCCCACATTTTCTATATCGCCTGTACGAATGCATTTCTGGCATGTCGTAACTCTTTTTCGTGGTGGAATTTCCTGTCCTGTAAAATATGGCTTAAGTGGAGCCATTCCTGAATTTATCAATAATAAACTGTTATCATTATGTGGAACCAAAGAAAAGCTTTTAAGTTTTAAATGACCTTTGCTTTCAAAAAATTCCAAAAACATTTTTCTTAATTCATTAACACCGTACTTCTTCACGATACTTCCTCCTGTTACTCAGCTTCCTGCTGGTTTTTTAAATCTTTTTTTCTGCGTAGAATCTTTCCTACCTGTATTCCACCTAATATACAGCCTGTAAGCACTACTGCAATTAGAACATACTGTACAAAACTAAATAATACATTCATCTAATCAACCTCCAATCAAAATAATCGGTTAAATAATCATTCTTTATCTTAACATAACTGAACTCATTTTTCAATATTCTTTCTTTAGATATGTAAGAAAAATAACAGTTCAGACCCACATCATTCATGAAGGCATGATGCTTTTTGTCCTACAATGTATAACCTGGTTGTTATAAGAAAAAAAAGCCCCTGAAAACTCAGGAGCTTTTAACTTGTTAAAACTAGTTATATTTTCTTTTTCTAGCAGCTTCAGATTTCTTCTTACGCTT